>CAYPTO010000138.1:0-4454 GCA_964413625.1 uncultured bacterium | reverse complement strand
TAATGGAATGTTATACTTTTGCGTTAAGCCATGAACTTCACGTAGATTTTCCAAGCTTACGGGCTGCCCGCCGGCAGAATTATTGGTCATAGTCATAATAATGCCGGCAATATTTTCCCGTCCGAGATCTTTAATATATGCTTCGCATTTATCAATATTCATATTCCCTTTAAAAGGGAAAAAAGTATTAATATCAAAACATTCATCAACCACACAGTCAATTGCTGTTGCGCCAGCTAATTCAACATGAGCGCGGGTTGTATCAAAATGCATATTTGAAATAAAGGACATTCCGGATTGTTTTGCAAGAAGCGGCAGTACAACTTGTTCAGCTCCCCTGCCTTGATGAACAGGAATGACATATTCATATGCGGTAATGTCCTTTACTGTACTCTCAAGTCGATAAAAACTCCTGCTGCCTGCATAAGATTCATCACCTTGCATTAAAGCAGCCCATTGAAAGTGACTCATTGCGCCAGTGCCGCTATCAGTCAACAAATCGATATAAACTGCTTCACTCGGAAGTAAAAATAAATTATTGTGGGCCTTTCCCAGATATTCTTTTCTGTCTTGATATGTTGTCTGTTTTATGGGTTCAACCATTTTAATCCGGTAGGGCGGAGCTGTGAATGTGTTCATTTAGAACCTCCATGACATAAACTTCAGATACTGCTCAATATCCAAGTTCGCACAATATGTTATATAATTAAAAACCCTTATCTATTTTTTACCTGAAGATACTTCATCTTCTTTTTTTCTTTTTCTTTCTTTAATATAATCCCAGAAGAAAGCATAAAAAAGCAAGATGGCCATACCGGAAATGACTAAAACTTTCTTCCATGTCTTATCCCAAAGTAAAAATTGTACGGCTGTTGGCTTCCCTTTGATGTATTTATAAGGTACCATGCCCCAAAATCTACTATCAGCACTATTATCACGGTTATCACCCATCATGAAATAATAATCTTGTTTTACCTTGTAAGTACGATGCCGTTCGCCATTTATATACCAATTACCGAACTGATAAGACACCTTCTGTTTTTCCAAAGACAAAATATTGTATGCATATTCGGGATCAGCTGTATCCAAGTTTATAATATCCCCTTTCTTGGGAATATATAGAGGCGGATATTGATCTCTATTTCCATGACCGGGAGGCCAAAGATATGGATTGGTATATGTTTTGGGACGAATATCATTATAATTAATATTGGCTTTTGGCGGATCTTCAAATAAAACACCATTAACATAGACTTTTTTATCTCTGACTTCAATGGTTGAGCCGGGTGTGCCAATACAACGTTTGACATAATCAAACATTCTGTTTTGAGGATATTCAAAGATCACAATATCACCCGTTTGAGGTTTTTTGATCGCCGGCAATTTTACGTGAGGGATGGTAAAACCAATCTGAGTAAAGGGTATCGCAATCTTATGAGGTGTTTGCGCTCCGTATGCGACCTGATTTCCAATAACAAAAGTTCCGGTCATCATGGTATTTTCCATGGAACCTGTAGGGATAATATAATTGCAAAAGATCATGGACCTGATGATCCAAACAGCAAGAATGATGATCGTCCACGATTTTACTTCATACAGGACTTTTTCTCGTTTGGTAGTAAAAACCCTCTTCCCTTTTTTACGTTTACTTTTCTTAACTTTTTCTTGTGGTTCTTGTTGAGCCGTCATGTTTATTCCTTATTAATATAAGATATTTTTATAGTGTTCAATGTTCGGTGCATGCCAATCGTTCCCGGAAATGGTCACTGCATCAAATCTAACATCATATTCGTCCATATTCAAATCATAAAAGTATCGTTCTGATGCCAAGATCATCTTCTGTATTTTTTCTTCATTGATCCGTTCGGCAGCTTGAAATTCATCTTTTTCCAATGAGGCCTTGACCTCTACCATGATAAACAACTCCCCATTTTTCATGATAATGTCAATCTCCCCTTTATTGCCACCATGATAATTTCGCGTAATATATTTGTACCCTTTTAATATCAAATAATAAATTGCCCAATTCTCTCCCCACCTTCCAAGGAAAGCAGGTTTAGGATAACGGGGAAATTGCATGGTTTTAATGGGAGCAAAATATCGTCTATGAATAGGTGTAGGATAATATTCTTCAAGTGCTTTAATATGCTGAGCCGTACCATAACCTTTGTGTTTCTCAAAACCGTATTCAGGGTAGATCTCCGCCCAGCGTTTCATCATACGATCTCGACTCACCTTCGCCAGAATAGAGGCGGCAGCAATACTAAATGATTTACGGTCGCCACCAACAATAGCTTGTCCTTTTCCTCTTAACTCGAATGGGACACGATTCCCATCCACAAGAACATAGACATCGGACATATTGAGTTTTGCAACAGCGCGTTCCATAGCCGTCAAAGCTGCCTGCAGGATATTTATTTTATTAATTGCCTGAACACCCAAAGAGTGAACAGACCAAGCTTGTGCGTGTTCTATGATCCACTCATAAGCCGCTTCTCGCTGTTTTTCGCTGAGTTTTTTTGAATCCCGGATCAATTCGTGAAAAGCATCGGGATAAAAAGTTACAGCTGCTGCCGTGACCGGACCTGCAAGAGGTCCCCGACCGGCTTCGTCCACGCCCACGATGATCTTATGATCATTCCAAAAGGTATTATCAAATGCCTGTGATATTGTGTCACTCGACATGGTTTATTTCTTTATATTAGTAGATTTCTTTTTATTGCTTATAGAGCTTTTTGTGCTTTTCTTTACCTCTTCTACGGCCGATTCTTCTTTTACCTGTTTTACTTCTTTAGTAATCGTTTTCTTCACGGGGATTGATTTTTTTACAGTTGTATCCTTTGAGGTTACCGATGTTTTTGTATTTACACTTGTCGGTTTCTTTATCGGTGTAGTAACTGTTGGTTTTGTTTTTTTCTGATACTGATCCGAAGAACTTTTCTTACTGTTACCGAGATCGATCTTACCAATATTTTCTATTCCATCATTTGGTTTGGGACTTGGTTTAACTATTTCAGGTTCAGGTTTTGGATTCGGTTTGGGGCTTGGACCCGGTTGGGGATTTGGATGTGGATAATTCGGGGCAGGCGCAGGAACCTGAACAGGTATATAGATCGGATCGGGGGTATAATCAATACTGATAGTTGAAGCATAAACGACTTCACCTGTTCCGACTTTAAAACAACGAACCGAGATCATGTCATCATGTTTCCCACGTAAAATGCGTCCTGTTAAAATATAGTCTGCTTGGACCAATGAGGTGATCGTTGTACCCCGGTTCTCAATTAAGTTCGTTTGTGTCAATTCCCGTTCTTTAACGATCTCATACAAGGATTCGCGCTCAATGACAATGGGGTTCCTATAATTGCTCAGTTCTGAAACGATCATATTGGTAAAAAAGATACCACGGTTCAAACGATCTCCATATTCATCCGTAAAATTTAAAACGACAATAGTTTGCTTTGGATTTCTTCTGAAACCACGAGCTAGTTTCCTCGCAACAAAACCGGCAGCTTCTTCTTCACCGTCAACAGTTACAAAGGGTTCATTATTCTGGAAGTATTGATTGTAATCATAGTTACCGTAATAAGTGCTACAACTGCTGATAAGCAATAGTATGCTAACAAGTATAAGTACCTTTTTCATTTTTCCCCTTTCTTAGTTCCCATATGAAAAATATAGGAATTTCTTCCAATATGTGGAAGTATTATTCTTATTTATAAAGATAATCTCCATAAAATACAAAATGACGTGGATATGTTCTGCATTCATTTATAGGAATAATGGGGAATTCGCTTGAGTCATTATTAATCAGCTTGATCTCATTATTTCCTATTTTAAAAGAGGGCGTAATTTCCCCATCATATCCCTTTAGATAAAAAACCGTCTTTCCACATTGAATTAAGGTATCACCATTAAGCATCATATGATCTTCTTCGACCAAGGCATCGGTTTCAGGTATAACAAGTTTACACTCGGGGTACATTCTGCGAAGTGATGCAATATTCCCGTATTTCCCTTTTTCCCAAGCAGTTATTATTATGGTAATATCACAGATACCCCAATGATCAAGTATAGGTTGTATATACCTTTTATGGTCATTGAAATTAAAGTAAACTGCTCCGGTATTGATAATCATGGCATGCCTTCCTTTGCGATAAAGGATCGATTGTCCTTTCTTCAGTGACAATTGTATCAATTCCGGTTGGGAAGACATAAAAAACCACGCAAAACAGGCAGAGATAACACAAATGCCTGAACGGATCTTCCATTTATAACTATCAATGCATATTAGGGCCATACATATCAATAAAACCCCAAAAATAAGCGGTTTCCAATACGAGGAAATTTGCAAGGTCCAGATACCCGAACGGGATGCAAGACGCAATATAAAACGAAAAACATTAACTCCAATATCCAGAGCCCGCTTCCGATGCTTTTCACCCGTACGTGAA
>CAYPTO010000137.1:1722-4476 GCA_964413625.1 uncultured bacterium | reverse complement strand
AAATTGATAAGTAAAAAAAATAAAAACAAAAGACAAAAAACAGGTACAAGAAATAAAACTTTAGAACTAAGTCTTTTTAATTTCAGTTATATGTTTCTAAATCTTTAATTCAACCTTTTTTTTTAAATAAAATTACGCTATAATACAAAGCACAGGGATTGATCCAAACCGACATTAAATACGGATAATAAGGAGCAACCATGGAAACATATGGCTGGCTGTCGCTTTTACCCCCGCTACTGGCAATCGGACTTGCTATTAAAACACGACAGGTTTTTCTTTCATTAGGTGCCGGAATTTGGCTTGGCTGGATAGTTTTAAGTCACTGGAACCCTATTCAGGGTGCCGCCGCTATGCTCGGTTCTATTGTACATGTTTTTCAGGATCCCGGGAATACGCGAGTGATCATTTTTTCGGCTTTGGTGGGTTCATTAATTGCTCTGACACAGCGTTCGGGCGGTATTGATGGTTTTGTTGAATACATATTAAATAAAAAATGGATCAAATCACGCAAAGGTGCCAATATGTTGGCCTGGTCGCTTGGCGTGGTGATTTTTATTGAATCCAGTATTAAAATTATGGTTGTGGGCTCCGTTTGCCGCCCACTTTACGATAAAATGGGAATTTCCCGTGAGAAATTGGCATACATCGCCGACTCTACATCGGCACCCATCTGTATGTTGATCCCCCTGAATGCCTGGGGTGCTTTTACTATTGGATTACTGACGACCCAGGGGGTTCAAAATGCCACCCAGGTTTTGATCAAATCTATCCCCTTAAATTTTTATTCTATTATAGCCGTTTTAACGGTGCTGTTCTTTATTTTAACACCCTTTGATTTCGGTAAGATGAAAAAAGCCGAAAAACGTGTTCGCGAAGAAGGCAAGATACTGCCTGATGGTGCCACACCTATGATGGATGAAAATTTGACCGGACTTAAGGCAAAAGAAGGTGTAAGGAAATTAGCCCGCAATATGATCGTCCCAATTCTGGTCATGAGCCTTTTTATGCCCGTGGCTTTAGTTATTACCGGCTTGCAGGGCATGTCGGCAGTTGCCGGTACAAAGATTGTCTTTGGCGAAGCACTTAGACAAGTTGGGATATTGGGGATTTTGGCGGAAGGATCGGGCTCAACTGCAGTATTTTGGTCTGTTATGCTCGCAATTACCGTTGCCGGTTTAATGACCCGTTTTCAAAAGACACTATCGGGTAAAGAGATCATGGAGCTTATCCTAAAAGGTGCTGGAGGAATGATATCTCTTGCCCTATTAATGATGTTGGCTTTTTCTTTGGGCGCAACGTGTAAAGCTCTTGGGACCGGCGCATTTGTTGCTCAAGGTATTTCAGGATCGTTACCCCCCGGTTTAGTGCCGCTGATTGTGTTTCTTGTATCTGCTTTTATCGCTTTTTCAACAGGGACCAGTTTTGGAACTTTTGCCTTGATGATACCACTGGCCGTTCCTCTTGCTGTTAATCTTAGCGTTCCCATGCCACTGGTTGTTTCCGCCGTATTGGGTGGAGGCGTTTTTGGGGACCATTGTTCACCCATTTCAGATACGACGATTGTTGCATCCATGGCCTCGGCTTGTGATCACATAGATCATGTTAACACGCAATTGCCTTATGCGCTTATTAGCGCAACTCTTGCCGCTATCATTTATTTAATTGTAGGACTAATTGCAATATGAAGCTGAATCTAAAACAATATTTTAAACTTTCCCGACCCGCAAATCTTGCCCTTGTCGCTTTTGTAGTAGTGATCGCTTCAACGCTATTTTCACCGTTCCCGTCTATTTGGCGCGTATTACTGGCAATCATTTGTACAACTTTTATTACTGCTGCGGGAAACGCATTAAATGATATGTGCGATATTGAGATAGACCGTATTAATAAACCCAATCGCCCACTTCCTTCGGGAACTATCACAGTAAAAGAAGCCAGGGGATTTATGATAGCTATGTTCATTCTGGGAAATCTTGCCGGATTGATCTTGGGTTTTTGGTCATTGTTTTTATCTCTTATTATAGCAACACCATTGTTGTTTTGGTATGCATATCGCCTTCGCCATGTTGCCCTTCTTGGGAATATTGTAGTTGCTTTTTTATCTGCGCTTACGTTTATCTTTGCCGCTCAGGCCTTGGGTGATATTAAACTGGGTTATGTTCCCTTTGTGTTTACCTTTATTATTTCCATTATCCGTGAGATTATAAAAGATCTTGAAGATCTTGATGGTGATGGCGCTTATGATAGTAAAACATTGCCGGTCACGATTGGTGAAACCCCCACACGTATCATCGCGGCCATCATGATCCTTCTTTTTGTTCCGTTTGTCCCCTTTCCTTACATAATGGGCTTATATGGGAAATGGTTTTTCTTTTTTGGCTTAGTCGGTGTTGTTTTCCCCATGGTAACCATTATGGTCCAATTATTTCAAGTAAAACGTATCATCAATTACCACCAAATAGCAGTAGCCCTTAAAGTTGTTATGTTCATTGGTTTGGCAACTGTTTTTGTCGGTCGCTTTTAAATTTTAACTAATTAAGCTTTTCAGAAACAAAAAATTCCGTTTGTTATTCGTTTTTAGTGTACCTTTGCCTATATTAAAACCGAAATGATAAAATTATTACTAATCAAATGAAAGGATAAGAAAAAATGGTTAAAGTGAGTGTAATTCTTCATTACTACAAAGCTAAAGAATTCAGTGAAGAGCACCTAAAAGCGCAGATTGATGGCCTGGTCGGCCAGACCTGTAAA
>CAYPTO010000137.1:0-1712 GCA_964413625.1 uncultured bacterium | reverse complement strand
TGGAAGGGTATAGATACCATTATCATTTCCTGTGATAAAGATGAAGCTGTTGCCAAGTTTGCCGAATTGAGCCCTAAAACGATCGAATGTCAAAATGATATTGCGATCAACATGAACAAAGCGCTCGCAATAGCAACGGGCGAATGGGTGTTGCTGATCGACAATCGTGATAATCCCGTTATAATGAAAAAAGCTGCTATTGATGGCTTATTGCTTGGCGCAGAACGCCAACCGGGCGCAGGTCTTTTTTATACAAGTTATGAACTTGAAGATGCCGGCGAAGTTAAAGAAATACATCTTTTAGATCATCATCTTGGTCGCGTTCGCGATAATATGGATTATGGCAAGGTATATTTTGTTAAGAAAAAAGCTCTTGAAGTGATTGATGGATTTGATGAATCTGTCAAGTATAAGAATTTTTATGATATGCGTTTGAAAATTTCAGAAAAATATAAATTGATCCGTATTGCAAATCGTTATAGCGGTTCTTATTATCGTGTTGTGGCTGCGGGCAAAAAAGCGGATGTTTTTGATTACCTGAAAGCAGGAAAAGATATTCAGCTTGAAGCTGAACGCATTGTGACAGAACATTTGAAACGAATTGGCGCTTACATGGCTCCGGGTGTTTTTATGCCCAAGAAAAAGGAGCACAAAGATGTTTCTATCCTAAAGGCATCTGTGATCATTCCCGTGGGCAACCGCCCCGAATTTATTGGTTCGGCAATTGATAGCGTACAGCATCAAACCGTTCAAGATATCGAAGTACTTGTTATGGTTAATGGTGGCGATAATGATCTTACATCTGACGTGGTTCGTGAATATATGGAAGGTGGTAAAAAATATGACGCCGCCAAACCGGAAGTTCGTTTGGTCGTTCTTGATATCAACAGTATTGGTATGTGTTTAAATCTCGGTGTTAAGATGGCACGTGGGAAATATTATGTTCAATTGGATTCAGATGATCAATTGATCGAAGATGCCGTTGAAAAATTAATGGCCGTTTATGAAAGTGATCCGGAGATTGGCATGGTGATCGGTTCGTATGAAGTATGGGAAAAGCATGCAGATGGCACGATCACACGCGTTAATGATATTCCCGTTGTAACCCATGATGAATGGACCGACGACAATGGCCGCAATAACCTGCTTCGTATCAATGGTGCGGGCGCTCCCCGTTCAGCACGTATTGAGGTCATAAAAAATGCAGGATACTTCAGCATTAATGACGATCCTTATGCGCGTAATTACGGAGAAGATTATGAGCTGGTTGGCAAGATAGCCGACATGTATAAGATTGGCCGCGTTTGGGATCCTATTTATAAAGTTGTCCGGCATGCTGGCGGTACGGATCATAGCATAGATCAGAATACCGTAGATCGTAATGACAATGCAAAAGATTGGGTCCGCATGGAAGCGATTCTAAGACGCCAGAAATTCAATGCAAAAAAGTAAATAGTAACCGGTGACTAGTAAATATATAAATAAAGGACTCGAGAAATCGGGTCCTTTTTTTATGGCCGTGAATAAATCGAGTTCTTTGATTTGCAAAAACGCGCCGGAATGAATCGATAAGATATATTCATCTCTTACAAAGTTGTTCTCTTTTTGAAATTGATTATTGTATTAAGTTTGATAGTTATATGTCTTTCCTTTGCTGCAGAAAATCCTTTTTCCCTTGGGATATCAATTTCGGGGAGAGGGGACTACAGCAG
>CAYPTO010000136.1:0-4486 GCA_964413625.1 uncultured bacterium | reverse complement strand
GCCTCTATCTGGAATGTTTGAAGGACATTACCAAGTCCGGAGATCATATTCATATAATTACAGTCCAAGGTGAAGAAATTAGCAACATTGATCCCAATTGCCCCATAAAAGCCCTGCGATTGCGGTAAATTAGTTGCAAGCAATTGATCATATTTTGTTTTTGCAATAAAATTCTGGTTTTCATCCTGAACAAAATAAACACGATTCAGATCATAATTCCTATCAAAGAAACCATATTGGAAGTTTTTTTGCGCCCAGCGGTATTCTACTTTTGCAGTCAGAAAATTACTGACTGTAAAGCCAATACCAACAGGTGATGTACCGATAAAGACATCATCGACCGTAAGTTCCATAACGGATGTGTTACCATCAAGATATCCTAAAATAGCACCAACAGAATATATTTCCATTGAAAACCCGCTTTTTCTTATGATAGGGATCGTAATATCTGCAGATGCCGAAAAGACGGCAGGATGCTGTGTCATTAGTGTATCGATCGTAGGAATATAAAGGGTTTCAATACTATCTATGCTTTCATAGCCATCATAAGTTGGGAACATTGGATTAATGTAAGTATCAATAATTTCAGTGGTTAATCCTTCTACCGGCGTGTACTCCCATAAGTTATTACCATTATCATCGACATCAGCGGCATCAGCAACACCATCACCATCTGTATCAACATGAAAATTCTCATTCATGGGAAACATATCCATCAAGTCAGCATAACCGTCACCATCCATATCATCTTCAAATGCATTAAAAGGATTAAGATCAGCAACCGCACTTAAACCAATTTCCAGAAATCCGCCAACCGCAAATCTACCGCCCAAAAGTCCGGGCATTGTACTAACACCGGCGATCTCGGTCCAATCAGCTATAAATCCGTAAAAACTTAAAGCAATCCCGCGGTCTTCTTTATGTTTATTGGAAAAACCGAATTCGGTACCAAATCGTTTTTTAACCGGATATTCGAGCATATTGGTATAACGGTCAATTGAAATACCATTGACAAAAGTAACCTCATCCAAACCACCGAGCCTGATATAGAAAGGATCGTATTTGGTGGCCCAAGAGAAATAGTAAAGCATATTAAGATAATCTTCAAATTCATCCCAATTATGCGTACTGATCTTGCCTTCGGCATTGATATACACAGCAAGGTCTAAGCCCATGCTTAATTTACCAATGGTAAAGGTCGGGCGAAATGCGATCTGATTGTAAAGTTCACCGTCGATAGTGACTGCACCAATACCTAAACCGGTCTCAAACATTGAAGACAATCCCGTATCGTCTCCATCACCGGCCTGTGCGGCAAAAGGTATCATAAACATAAATAACATGATTATAATCGAACATGTCTTCTTCATCATATTGATTCCTCCATTTTTATTTTAAGTGATATCAATAATAATATAAATGATTTTTCGTAAAATTCTAATATTTTTCTTATTAAGGGCTGACTTTTAATTTTCCACGGATCCCGAATTTATCATCCATGAACACTGCAATATGATCAATGGCTGATATTGCAGAAGCCTTTTCCAAAACCGTGTCGATATCATTGTTTTTATGGATCATATTTGCAAAAGCCGTTGCATATTGATCAGCCAGAATGGTATTCTTACATCCGACACTTACCAGATCGGCTCTTCCCAAGCTCTTTGAATGTCCGAATTTCCCCGAGGAAGCACATAGACCCATGGGAAGATCCCGGACTTTTATGACAAGTTTTATTTTATTTGAAAGAGGGTGCTCGCCGGCAAAGAGTTTAACATGAATGTCCGAGAGAACATCAAGGTAGTTATCTCCCCCATTTTCGACCATTATCTCTTTAAAACCGAATTCTTTTTTACAGGCTTTTGCTATTTCTTCCGCAAAAGCTCCGGCTATTCCGGCCATTGGACCGACTCCTGTTTCTAAAGAGGCATCCGATAATTTACGCATCAATTCGGGCGCTGATCGCAGGACCTTCAGGGGATCCAACGCATTTTCAAATTCAGGTGAAATTAAAAAATATTGTTCACATGTTTGCCGCAAGGATCTGCACTTTTTGTCTATAAAATCGAGTATCTGATCTTTTGAAACTTTTGATGATATATCATAAGCCACCCAGATATCCGTTTCCTTAAAACGATATGTAAGTGAAGAAAATCGCTCCCCTATGTTCCGTCTGTACCATCGGGATTCATACATGATCAGTCTTTCGCTTGAAGGCTTTTAAGTTCTTTATTCTTGGGGAAGGATTGTACTGCTTCAGTCAGCTGAAAATCACCTTTAATGATCTGTTCTTTTAATATTTCCGCTATTTTACGGGCCTTTTTCAAAGAAGACATTGCCTGGGTCGGAACAGTTTTACCATTCAAGATGATCTGGCCACTTTGAAGCTGTTCATAATTGGCAGTTGTAATGATAGGAGATCCCGGAAGTCCGTAATCCCTTACGTAAGTGTCGATCTCTCTATTTCTAACAGAGACTTTCTTGGCAATATCTTTATCAAGCATCGGGATCGGGATCCCGATGCCAACAAACATACTGACACCATATTTTTTATAGTAAGCCGCTTTGATAAACTCGGGATCCATTTTTTTCATATCACCGGTAACCGTTAAGGTTGCGGATTGCAAGACAGGAACACCATGGCCATTTTTTTCCGTGCGAGAACGATACTGAGTCCCGTTCCACGTTACATATCCTTGAGCACCTCCGAGGAAAATACGCGTTCCGATACCGATTGTTCTTAGATCGGGATCATTTAATAAAGGACTTAGTTCACCGGACGTCGAATAAGTTACATTTCCATGCTCGGGTTTCAGTATTCCCATATATGTAAATTTTTTATCCGGAGTCGAATTTGTGGCTGCCGGATAATTTTGGTAAGCATTTCGAGGATTATGCAAGATCATTTCATTGACCGTATCGCGATTAATCGTGGCTTTAAGTGATCTTCTCGGATAGCAATCCGTTCCTTTTGCAGTAGCACAAAGTTCAACGTCTTTTCCGGCGATCAGATCTTGAATCACATGAGCACCCCCATATGTCGGATCATCTTTCGATTCCTGTGTAGCGCCTAAATATGCATCTGCAGCAGCTATCCCGCCATAGGCTTCAACACCGTTAAGAGTAATATTTTCCATACGCATTGGCGGAGAAGGATGTCCAAAATTTATAAACGCACCTGAAGAGCACATCGGTCCGAAGGTTGCAGTTGTTACAACATCCACTTTTTCGGCGATCTCTGCGGCAGAATATTCCTCTGCCATTTTTGATACCTCTTCAGCCGTCAATACGACAGCTTTTCCCGCTGCGATCTTTTGATTTATTTCCTGATAGGTTTTTGCCATTATTTTCCCTTTTTTCATGAAAATATAATACTTTTTTCAATGAAATTGCGAACGAATAATTGGCAAATTAACTTTTTTATCGATGATGAAGAGGGTTGAGGGTTGAGGGTTGAAAAAAATATTTAATTTTCTGAAATATTTTTGGGAACCAATTTGCGAATAAGTTCATTGATAATATGCACAACAACTTATTACTTCCCTCCTTATCCTTCGCCATAACATCTATCCCAAAAGGGTGTTATGGCAATTGGGAGAAGAAAGTTGATAGTTGATGGTTGCCTGCCAGCCTATGTCCCAATTCTCCGGGACGTAGGCTGGACGGTCAACAAAAGAATAATATCATCCCGGATATCCCATGGTTCGGGATCCCGCGATGACCAGAATCAGGCACTTCAATAACCATTAAGCTCTTAACATTCCTCCTTCGCTCCGATCAACAGAGCTTCGCAGGACATGCAACCTTAATCTTATTCTTAGAATTTGTTTCTTGATTCTTGATTCTTTCTACTATAAAATGTACATTTACGCGTCTGAAATACAATAAACAGGAAAAGGAAAGCAAATGCAATTAAAGGTTCATGAGTTTGATCTCCCCTTGAAGTATAAATTCGGCATATCCCGTGAGACAAGAACAGTCCAAAAAACAGCTATTGTTGAAGTAAAGGATGGTGAACTGTCCGGATTTGGAGAATGTGTCGCAAATCATAAATATTATAAATTCACAATAGAAATGATCCGTGAAGATATAGCAAATATCGTTCCTGCACTTAATGATCTTAATATTTTGCAAACCCCTCCTCAAAAAATATGGGGTATTTTAAATGATCAACTGAAACATAATCCTTTTGCACAGTGTGCTTTAGATATGGCCTTATATGATCTTTGGGGTAAAAAACAAGAGAAAAGAACTTATGAGCTCTGGAACCTGGATCCCAAAACGAATCCGGTAACCGATTATACCATTGGGATAGATGAAACAGAAATTATGATCAAAAAAATGAAAGAATTTGACGGTTGGCCTGTGTTCAAGATCAAACTGGGGACTGATCGGGATATGGAGATCATGAGAAAATTACGAGAGAATACCTCCGCAGTTCTTCGTATTGACGCCAACTGTGCATGGACAGCAGATCAGACTATTG
>CAYPTO010000135.1:0-4500 GCA_964413625.1 uncultured bacterium | reverse complement strand
TATCGTACTTTTTGCTCCTTTATATATTGGCAATAAGTGTGTTAATAACTGTAAATATTGCGGCTTTCGCGTTTCGAATACAGACCAGCTTCGCACAACATTATCAGATAAGCAAATAATCCGGGAAGTGGAAGCACTGGAGGAAAATGGACAGAAGCGGCTTATCCTTGTTTATGGCGAGCATCCGGATTATAACGCTGAATTTATTGCGCATACAGTTAGAACGGTATATGACGTCAAAAAAGACAACGGAGAAATTCGTCGTGTTAATATTAACGCAGCTCCACTTGACATCGAAGGTTTTAAAACTGTTAAAGAATCCGGGATCGGGACTTACCAGGTTTTTCAGGAAACCTACCACCCCGAAACGTATAAAAATTATCATCCTTCAGGCCCCAAGAGAGATTTTAACTGGCGTCTGACATCTTTGGACCGCGCTATGGAAGGCGGGATCGATGATCTGGGGATTGGAGCATTATTCGGTCTTTACAATTGGAAATATGAAGCGCTGGCACTTCTTCGGCACACGAACCATTTTGAAGCAGTTTATAACATTGGACCGCACACCCTTTCCTTTCCACGAATTAAAGCGGCAGCAGGAACGGAGGTGGATCCAAAATATCTTGTTTCCGATGAAGAATTTCTTCGTCTTATCGCCATTTTACGTCTGGCTGTCCCCTATACGGGCATGATCCTGACTGCCCGTGAGCCTGTAGCTATTCGTCAGGAAGCTTTGTCGTTTGGCGTTTCACAGATCGATGGCGGAACTAAACTTGAAATTGGATCTTACTCTGAACAAGATCAAGATTTACAAAATCTGAACCGCGAACAATTCGAGATCAATGATTCGCGTTCGCTTAATGAGATCATAGACGAACTTTTGGACCAGGGTTATTTACCTTCTTTCTGTACCGGTTGTTACCGGGTTGGCCGGACAGGCGAACATTTTATGGAATTTTCCGTTCCCGGATTTATAAAACGTTATTGTACACCTAATGCCATACTGACACTATCTGAATACCTGATGGATTATGCACCCAAAGCAACTGCAGAAAAAGGTTGGAAGGTCATTAAAGAGAATTTACAAAAAATGACTGAAACTGCGACTAAAAAAGAAACCAAAATTCGTCTGGAACGCATAAAAAAAGGCGAACGGGATCTATTCTTCTAAGGAATAGTAAATAAATTCTTCTGATATCATAATCATGCTTTTTCAGACGCGATAAATCGCGTCTTTACATTTGACAATTCAAAATTTAATATTCCTATTCTCAACTTTCGACTTTTAATATTTCCGCTTCTCAACAAGTTTTTACCTTTTTTTTATATGATAAATATTATATATTTCACCGAAAATAATATTTTGAGGAGATAAAATAATGAAACGTACTCGCATTTTAGCCCCGATTCTTATCCTGATCGCAGCATTTGCGTTTTTCGGTTGCCAATCACAAGAACTGACTTCAGCAAAGGTCTATATTCAACAAAAGGATTATGCAAAAGCAGAATACAACTTTTTAACGGCATTGGATGTTGAACCGGAAAATCCGGAAGTCCCTTACTTGCTAACTGTTGAGATCTATGCTAATAAGAACAGTGGTCTTACTGATTATGCAAAAGTAAATAAATATTACAATGAAACGCTAAAACGAGACAAAAATTACCAACCTGATTACATGAAACAATTACGCGAACAGCTTTACGGCGCATGTTTTAATTCAGCCGTCACAACTTATAATAAGGTTATTCGCAATGAATCAGCTAACCGTGATGCGGATCTTAATGAAGCATTGAAGTATTTTGCATTGGCCGCTGAATTAAAACCGGCAGACCCAAAAGCTCCAATTCAGATCGCCCGGATACACAGTGAACTTATGAATGACAATATTACAGCCATTACCAAACTTGATAAAGCCATCAGCATGGCACCAAAAAATGGCGATTTAAAAGCTGAGAAAGCACGCATCCTGGCAAAAGATAACCGTACAGATGAAGCGCTTGTTATGTTTGACGAAGCTTTTACCGCTTCTCCAAAAGACATGGGTATCGGTCTTCGCTATGCGCAATTCCTCTTTGAACAAGGGTTATATGAAAAAAGTGCCGAAATTTACAATCGGCTTATTACTGTTGAACCCGGCAATAAAGACCTTTATTTTAATCTTGGCTTAACTTATTTACGCCTTGGCGATATTGAAGCTTCAAAAGACCAGTTCGAAACCGTTGTTGCTTTGGATCCTGAAGATACACAAGCTATTGTTATGGTAGGTCAAGTTTACTTCGATCTTAAAGATTATGTAACGGCCGAGATCTACTTTATGCAAGCAGTGGATATTGAACCTGAGAATCCTGATTTCCTTAAACGCTTGGGTGTAACACTCACTCAACAAGGACGCGTTGAAGAAGGTCTTGAGCTCTATAACAGGGGTAAAGAATTGGAAGGTGGAAATTAATTTAGTCTTTTACGTTTAATGAATATGCAAAACCCCTGATTATTTCAGGGGTTTTTTGTTTTTGCACATTGTTTTTGAAACTATTTTACTTTAGATTCGTATTAGCATTATTGATTAAAGAGGTGAAACATGAAAAAAATATTTCTTATACTACTTATCGCTTTTACCCTAAGTAGTTGTTATACTACATTTTATCCACCGGAATATATGGATATGGGTAATGCGGAATCCGTTCCGGATTCAACACGGCAGATTATCATTAACAATTATTATGAAACAACCGAATACTATCAGGTTCCACATTACCGTCGTTACAGCTTGCTGTGGGACGACTATTATTGGGATCCTTTCTATTATGATTACGGTTATTACCATTGGCGTCCGTATTATTGGTATGGAAATTATTATTATTATAATCCTTATAATCACTATTGGTATTATTATGATCGCTATAATCACTGGGATAACGGAAATTGGACCGGTGGCGACAGCGGAGGGAACGGTAACAAAGATCGACTTCATAAACCCGGTTATCAGGTTTTAATGAATTCTCCAACAGGTGCAGCTCCTTTTATTTCAGTAGGGTCCGATAACGATCATATTGGCAAACCTGTAAAAAAGGTCGGTTTGAATGTCAATTCAGGTAATACAAATGACAACAATTACAGTCCGCAGATCCAGTCGGTTGGGAAAAAATATTTAAAGGACAATACTTCCCCCAGAGCTGTCTCAAAAAAGACACAATCTGGTTATAAACCTTCTTCGACTACCGGCAACTCAAAAAAATCCTCAAGCACTTATAGTACTCAAAAACAAAATTCAGGTAACCATTCCTCATCTTCGAGTTCTAAATCAAAATCGTCCTTAACCAACAGTACTGACAGTAAAAATTCAAGAAGTGAATCGTCATCTTCTTCGAATAAAAAAAGTAAATAACGGATATCAATATGAAGAAAATATTATTATTACTATTGATCGGCATTACCGGATTTGTATTTGCACAAGAACTGGTTGATGTGATCGCACCACTCCATGCCTATGACTTTGATGATGCTCATTATAATGGTGTATCAATTTATTCTTACCCTTTGCGTGTTTCGACACTTGAGATGGGCAATCCGCTTGGTTCTGCCATTGGACATGCCACTGTTGCATCCGGCCAAATGATACCGGAGCTAACCCTTAACCCGGCAAATCTGGGGATGATCAAATACAGCAGCGTACAAGTCAATGGATTGTTCAATAATTACAATGGTGTAAACAGTAACAGTCTTGGTGGTATAAATTATATTGTCTCAGTTCCTGTTTACAGTGGAAGCATGACATATGCTGCAGGCGTCAACCGGGAAAAAGATTATAACCTTTATTATCAGGATGATGATATTATACAACGTTCCACAGGCGGCCTGTACAATTGGCATTTTAACGGTGCCATGGAAATGCTTGAAGATATCTATGTGGGAGCAGAAATTTCAATGTTAACCGGTAAACGCGATAATGATATTGATTTTAAAGATCCACTTAGCTCGCCCGACGGATATATTGAAAACAATTCATACTTTGGCGCAACGGCTCGAGTCGGAATAAATTATCATGCACTTTCTGTGCTAAACATCGGATTTTCAATAGACCTACCCTCTATGATCGGAACGGAATATACACTTAGATCATATGGCTCCAGTTCTTCACAAAGCGTTGATTATTCCATCACATCCCCAACGGTCATGAGAGCCGGACTTGCTCTCACACTACGTATTGTTGACCTGTATTACAGTTATGATTATACCAATTGGCAAGACATGAAATTCAAAAGCGGAGATCTTGCTCTAGCTTATGTGGATGAGATCAACCGCGAGATCATAAATAATTTTTCCATTGTGGGCTCACATCATTTCGGTATGGCTATTCATGTACCGCTGATCCCTTTACATTTATATATGGGTTATCAATACCTTCCTGATGTCTATCAGGGCTTAAATTCACTCACACTTGCAAATATCGTACCGCGTGAACTTTCAGATCGTTTCCGCTCATCTTTCTCTTGGGGTGC
>CAYPTO010000134.1:0-4505 GCA_964413625.1 uncultured bacterium | reverse complement strand
ATGTGAATTCAATAATTCATTCCATTGCGAATATAAATAACGTATCTTAAATTTGACGAACGATTTGGAGTTAGGTATGAACGAGAGTATTACATATATGACCGGTGGTGAAAGCCACGGACCTGCCATGACCTGTATGATCAAAGGTCTGCCTGCCGGGTTTCAGATCAATATTGAACAATTGAATTACCAGCTTTGGCGTCGTCAACAGGGTTACGGACGTGGCGACAGAATGAAGATCGAGCAAGATAAGGTAGCTGTATTAAGCGGTTTGCGTAATAGTATGACACTTGCTTCGCCTGTTACTCTTATGGTTCAAAATAAGGATTTTAAGAATTGGCAATATAAAATGGATCCGGTTGAATCCGATGTATCTGAAAAAGTTAGGATACCGAGACCGGGGCATGCAGATTATCCCGGTATTACTAAATATGGTTTTGATGATATTCGCAATGTTTTGGAACGAGCATCAGCAAGAGAAACCGCAGCAAGAATATTACCCGGTGCCGTTTGCCGTCAGTTTTTGGAAGAATTGGGGATAAATATCTATTCTCATATTATTCAGCTGGGTGCAATTAAAATATCCCGATCGAACATTAGTGAAACTTTATTGAAAAAAGCTGATACTTCCGATATGCGTTGTATTGATGAACAAAAAGCAGAAGCTATGAGAAAAGAGATCGACAAGGTCAAGGCTGCCGGAGATTCTATTGGCGGCATCTTTCAAATTGTTATTTATGATTTACCGGTTGGATTGGGCTCTTATGTTCACTGGGATGATAAATTAAGTGTGGCTTTGGCATCTGAGATCATGGGTTTACAGGCTATTAAAGGTGTTTCTTTTGGTGATGGTTTTGAAGCGGCCGATAAAACGGGATCCCAATATCACGATGCATTTAAAATTAAAGGTAATGAAGTATTGAGAACATCCAATCATGCCGGTGGTCTGGAAGGCGGTATGAGCAATGGAAACCCCCTTGTTATAAATGCCGTCATGAAACCCATTCCTACACTTACCAGAGCTTTAGAAAGTTTTGATATAGGTAATATGGAAAAAGTGGACGCCCACAAAGAACGCAGCGATACGTGTGCCTTATCGGCAGCTACCGTTGTTGCGGAAAATCTTGTTGCACGACCTATTCTTAATGCTATACTTTCCAGATATGGTGCAGATCGTTGGGATGAAATAAAAAAACGATTTTTAGAAGTGTGAAAAATCTAAATAAACATATTTTCCTTATTGGAATGATGGGGTCCGGAAAATCTTCCGTTGGTAAGATACTTGCTCGTGATATTTGTTCTGCTTTTATCGATCTTGATCAAGAGATCATCAATCGATCCGGGAAAAGTATTGAAACTATCTTTAATGAAGAGGGAGAAGAGATTTTCCGTAAACTTGAAACCGAAACTGCTTTCGATCTGAATATGAATGAACCAAGTGTTGTGGCAACAGGTGGCGGATTCCCTTTAAATGAAACCAATCTGACTTGGATGCGTGAACTGGGAAAAATAGTTTGGCTTAAAAGCAGTAGCGAGATCATCCTGAAACGTATTGAGCATGAGAATAGACCTTTACTTCCTCGGCCCATAAAAAAAGAACATATTGACAGTATTTTAAATTCACGTATTTCTGTTTACAAACAAGCTGATTTGTTCATCGATACCGATCGTTACGATCCGGAACAAATAGCGAAAGAAATTGAAGATAAATTAATATGAAAAAAGTAGCGGTCAACATTGCGGAACGATCTTATAAGATCATGCTCGATCAACATATTTTAATGAGTGTTGGCAAACAGGTTCAAACATTTTTAAAAAAAGGAAATAAAGTTGCCTTATTGGTTTCAAAGACTGTTAAAAAACTTTACTCTGAAAGGGTTATAAGATCACTCATAACATCAGGTTATGATGTTGATGTATTTTTAATACCGAGCGGAGAAGATAATAAAAATCTTACAAGCGTTTCTGAATTATACGATAAATTAATTAAGAATGCTTATGATCGTTCTTGTTTGATCCTTGCATTGGGCGGTGGAATTGTTGGCGATATTTCAGGCTTTGTCGCTTCCAGCTTATATCGCGGACTACCTTTTGTGCAATTACCGACGACTTTACTTTCGCAGGTAGATTCATCTGTCGGTGGGAAAGTAGGAGTAAATCATGCTCAAGGGAAAAATCTTATCGGAGCTTTTTACCAACCCAAAGCGGTATTAATTGATCCAACAGTATTGAAAACACTGGAAGTCCGGGAGCTGATCTGTGGCTATGGTGAGATATTAAAATATGGCTTTATAAGAGATGCATCATTTTTGCAAACATGTTTGGATAATAAAGAGACCATTTTTGAACTTAAGGACATGGAACTGGTATCAGAAATCATTCGTCGTTCTGTGGAAATCAAAGCTGAGATCGTTTCTGAAGATGAAAAGGAAGCCGGTGTCCGTATGTATCTGAATTTTGGACATACCATTGGTCATGCTATTGAGAAAAGCTGTGGTTACGGTAATTTTCTCCATGGTGAAGCCGTTATTCTGGGAATGTGTGCCGCTTTGAAGATCAGTATTGAGAGACTGGGGCTTGATGCTGAAAAAGGGGCTGCAGCTATTGAATCACTGAGTAAAATTAAGCTTGGATATGACATAAATGTAATGGACATTGATAACGCAATAATGGCTCTTATGCATGATAAAAAGATAAGGGACGGGAAATTAAATTTTGTTCTATTAAATGATATTGGGTCTCCCGAGATCGTCAATGATGTTACTCCTGAGATGGTCCGAGAAACGCTTGTTTGGCTAAAAGAATGCTATACAAATGGAGCAGACTTATGAGTACTGAAACAAAAAAGAATATAAAAATCTGTATCATCCATGGCCCAAATCTTAATATGCTTGGCCATCGGGATAAAGCCCAATACGGTAATCTGACACTGGGCAAATTGAACAAAAAGATTCGTCACCAAGCTGAAGAACTTGGTTTAGATATCAGTATATACCAATTTAATTCGGAAGAAAAGATCATTAAAATGCTGCACCGACAACGCAAGCTCTCCAATGGTATTGTTATTAATCCTGCAGCCTATACACATTATAGTTACGCCATTCGTGATGCGATAGAACTTTTAGCGATCCCGGTTGTAGAGGTTCATCTTTCGAATATTTACGAACGAGAAAATTTTCGCAGTATATCCGTGACAAAGGATGTTTGTGTAAAACAATTTTATGGTAAAAAAGAAGAAAGTTATTTAGAGGCACTGCAATTTTTGCATGAACATATAAAAATATCATGATGCATAATCCTTTACTACGATCATTTTATAAGCAGGATTTACATAAATTGGCAAGATCATTGCTGGGCTGTTTATTTGTACGGGTTTTTGAGGATGGAAGTCGTCTCTCAGCCAGAATTGTGGAAGTTGAAGCTTACGCTCAAAAAGACGATCCTTCGTCACATTCCTTTAATGGTAAAACCCCTCGTAATGAAGTGATGTTTGGCGCTCCCGGGCATCTGTATGTGTATTTTACTTATGGAATGCATTTTTGCTGTAATGTGGTTGCGGGAAAGATCGGTACAGGGGATGCCCTTTTGATTCGTGCATTGGAACCGGTTGAAGGTATAGAAAATATGCTTGTACATCGTTATGGAGCGATAACTTTCGATCAAAAGAAAATATCAAATTTAACGAATGGACCGGCTAAATTATGCCAAGCATATAAAATTGATCGTTCTGAAAATGGGATAGATCTTTGCGGAAATAAAATTTGGATCGAAACCGGAGATGAATTAAAGCAAAACAAGATAAGCTGTTCTACGCGTATCGGTATAAATCAGGGGAAAGAGCTACCTTGGCGATATTTTATAAAAGAAAACAACTGGGTATCAAAACCGGGCAAGGGAATTAAATACGTTGATTAATGAACCTCAAAATGAAAATAAATTAAAGATAACACCGGAACAATTGTGGAATTCGCTGGGCATGATCCAAGAGGCCGTCATATTTATTCTGCTTCTTTTTGTATATGTGCTGATCTCAATTATTATTACTCGTTCTACATCGATACATCCGGGACTTGAAAACTGGATGCAAAGTTTGCAAAAAATATTTAACGCCCAAAATATTTTTATGGACCTGCTTTGGGGTGTTGTAGCAGGTATCGGCCTGGCAATTGTTTTATCTTTCCTGGATGCTTTAGTTGCTGTTATCGGAAGAAAAAATGTTCGTAAATGGTTACATCGTACAGATTATATGTTACCCGTTACCTCTGTGCAAAAACGTTGGGCACTGAGTATCTCGCTAAGTGGTTCCGTTATTGAAGAGATCATGTTTCGGGGATTTATTTATATGGCCATTGTCCCTTTATGGTCCCATTGGATATGGGCCGCATTGCTATTATCATCCGTATTTTCTCTTCTTCATGCCGGTGTTCAGGGATTTTGGTCCACCATATGGATTTTTATGATCAGTATTATTTTTGTGGAACCATTTTTTCTTTCTTTACAGGGAG
>CAYPTO010000133.1:0-4514 GCA_964413625.1 uncultured bacterium | reverse complement strand
CATTCCCAATTCTACATGCTCGTTTTTCACAACCGTCACCTTTGGCATATTGGAAACCATATCACGGATGATGTTAAATTGATGCCCCCCGACAACAATAAGGTGTTCGCAAAGTTCGCTCATGCTTTCGATCGTTCTTTGTAAAATGGTCTTACCATAAAGATCCAGCCCCGGTTTAAAATCACCAGCGCGTGATGAGTATCCTGCTGCCAATATTACACCATCTACACTCATTTAATTTCCTTAATACTTTTGATCGACATCTCCGGAAATTTGATCTTCTGTGATGCTGCTTCTATATCTTTCAATCCGGAGCCTGTTATCAGTAAAACCACCTTGGCATTGGCATCTATACCTTTTTTCGACTTCTTATAGCCTGCATAGGACGCTGATGCTGCCGGTTCGGCAAAGAGCCCGGCCTTTTCGGACAATTCCTTTTGCGCTGTTAATATATCTTCATCACTTACCAAAACAGATTGTCCCTTGAATTTTTTCAACTGATTTAATGCGTAGTAACCACAACGCGGCACATCAACGGCAATGGAGTCCGCAATAGTCTCTGAGTTACATTTTGTAAAACTTCCGCATTCGAGAGCGTTGTGAATTGCCGGACTGCCTTCAGCCTGAACTGCAACGACAGTTGGCATCTTTTCTATAAATCCAAATTGCAATAGATCTTTGAATCCTTTATAAACACCGCTCAAAATAACACCGTCTCCAACCGGCACGAAAACATAATCGGGAGCATCTCCGATTTGTCTGAACAATTCGATGGCGACTGATTTCTTGCCTTCAATAGTCAACGGGTTATAGGCGGTATTGCGACTCAGCAATTTATACTTTTTAGAGTATTCCAAAGACAGGTCGAATGCCATGTCATAATTTCCATCGACCGACACAACATGGGCACCATATTGCAGCGCTTGGACCATCTTGGCTTTTGGAGCAATCTTGGGTAAAAAGATCGTTGCCTTAATTCCACAAGCGGCAGCAATGCCGGCCATGGATGATCCGGCATTACCGGTTGATGCCAGAACGATTTCATTGATGTCAAATTTCTTTGCAAAAGCCGCAACTAAAATGGATGCTCTATCTTTAAACGAACCTGTCAAGTTGCCCGTATCGTCTTTTAAATAAAGATGCTTGTGATCATCTAAATACTCAGCCCTCCAAAGTGGTGTATTCCCAACAGGCAAGTCGGGCATATCGGCTAAGTCTATTGGAAGTAATTCTTCAACATAAAAAGGTCCATCTGCAGAATATCTGATTTCCAAAATCCCTCTTAAAGGTTCATTGTCTTTTTGGTTTTTAGAACAAAAAGGACACACCATTATTTTGGGCGTGATTTCAAACTCTTTCCCGCATTCCGAACAAATATATTTACGTTGAATTGTCATTATTCACCTGTCACATCATATTTATTAATTGTCAATTGCTTACATGGTTAAGCCCATGACTGCCTTTGCTGTGTGTAATCTATTCTCTGCTTCATCGTAGATAATGGCCGCTTCACTATCAATTACCGCAGGTGTAACTTCATTACCGCGATCAGCCGGCAGTGCATGCATATATTTCACATCTTTTTTCGCAAGACCCATACGTCGTTCATCACAGATCCAGCTTTTATGTTTTTCAAGATTGGCTTTCATTTCTTTCATACATTCAGCTTCATTGGCGTTGTACTCGTCAAAAGTATAATTCCCAAAGCCGCCCCAGTTCTTGGGGATAACGATATCCGCATCTTCGAACCCGGCATCCATATCATCAACAAAATTTAGTTTCCCGCCATTTTCTTTTGCGTTGTTATGGGCAATATTTACAAGATTTTTGTAAAGAGGAAATTCTTTTGGAGCCGCAACAGTTACATCCATTCCATAACGCGGGAACAGCAGGATCTGAGTCAATGGAACCGACAAAGGTTTTGCATGTGATGTTGCATAAGCCCATGAAATGGTGATCTTGATATCTTTTAATTCTTTACCAAAATATTCCTGTATGGTCATAAGATCTGCTAGCCCCTGCATGGGATGATAAAGGTCGTCTTGTAGTGACATGACCGGAATTCTGGAATTATCTGCCAATTCGTTCAGATATTTATTACCGATACCATAAAAACAATTCCTGCAGGCAATGCCATGTCCCATTCGCGATAAAACCATCGCGGTGTCTCTTGCAGATTCTCCGTGAGATAATTGCATTTTATCGGGAGTAAGGTCGTGCGCGTGGCCGCCGAGCTGGGTCATGCCGGCTTCCATGGAATTTCGGGTTCGGGTTGATTGTTCAAAGAACATCATGAATAAAGTTTTATCGCGAAGCATGCGGTGCGGTGTCCACTTGTAATATTTCTTCTTTAGTTTTCCGGCAAGGGCTAATGCATGATCGATCTCTTGTCTGCTCCAATCCTGGAGTGTAATAAAATGTTTGCCTTTAAAATCTTTGTTCTTCATCAAATTTCCTTTTATCAACGGTCTGTTATTTGTTTGTCTTCCAGTATATACGGTAAAGCAGCATAAAATGCACTGGCTTTTTCAAGATGTTCTACCGGGACTTTTTCATTCGGTGCATGAGCATAGATCTCATTACCCGGGCCAAAACCAATACAAGGTATCTTATGTTTCCCGCAAATGGCAACACCATTTGTCGAAAAGGTCCACTTATCAATACGCGGAGCCTCGTCAAACAACCCCATATGCGTCTTTACACCCGCCTGAACAAGAGGATGATCTTCCGGGATCTTCCATGTTGGAAAGTATTTTTCCTGTTTAAAAATATTGCCCCTGTAACTTTCACGCGCGTAGATCGGAACGACCACCTTACTGTCATCTCCGATAATATGCTGAACTTCAGCAACAGCCGATTCCTTTGTTTCGCCCCATGTCAATCTGCGATCAATATGCATAAATGCCTTATCGGGAATTGCACAAAGTGATGGTGTCTCGGTTGTTAACACGGTAGGTGCAATACTGCCCTTGCCGAGAAATTCATCATTTTTTAATTCTTTATGTAATTGTTGAATTGCCAGCGCTGTTTTTGCCCCGGAGTATATAACGTTTTTACCACGCTCTGGTGCAGAACCATGGGCCGAAAGTCCCGTAATATGAACTTCCATTTCCATGCGTCCGCGGTGTCCGCGATATAATCCTAAATTTGTCGGTTCAGTTATCACGGCGAAATCGGGGACTAATTTTTCTTCCTCAATCAGGTAGAGCCAGCACATGCCATCGCAATCTTCTTCCATGACGGTAAATGTAAAATAGATGGAATAATCGCCATCATAATCTTGTTCGGTTAAAATTCTAGCGGCTGTTACCATGGCCGCTGCACCTCCCTCTTGGTCGACTGTGCCTCTTCCATGCACATATCCGTTTTTAATCAAACCTGAAAATGGCGGTGTATCCCATTGATCAACATCTCCGGTATCAACGGTATCTATATGCGCATCAAATGCCAATATTTTTGGACCGTTCCCAACACGCGCGATCAGGTTTCCCAATCCATCTATCCGGACGTCTTTCACACCGGCGGTTTCAAGTTGTTCTTTAATTTTAAGCACGACTTGTTCTTCCCCGGCGCTTAATGACGGGATCTTCACCATTTCGGACAAACATTCTGCCGTATATTGACTGTATTTTTTTGCGATCTCTCTAATTTTTTTGATCTTTTCCAAGGCTTGCCTCAACATTCTGTTTTTAGTTTATTACATTTTCTATTGCTTCTTTGATCACTTTCATATCCATTGCAAGATGTAGGGATATTTCACCGATCCATTTTTCTTTTATTTCGATCTGTTTGATCAAGAATTTTTTATCCAATTGGATTTTAAATGACGGAGATGAATAAACATATCCCTCCTTTTCAACATCCAGGCGAAAGACCACTTCATTCTGTTTGTAAAGGATATGATCTCCTTTGTTCCAATAACCTCTTTCAAGTGAATCAAAACTCTCTTTACATAGGGCAATATTTGGTTTATCTGCAAAGGGCCTTCCATTCGTAGGGCAAAATGTGGTGCAATTACCGCATTCGTTGCAGAAGTCTGAAATGTTCAAGATTTGATATTCTTGTTTAATAACGAAATTGCTGTCGGGAACAACAGTATGCAATCCGTTATTTACCATTATTTTTTCCATGGCCATGTTAACCGGATTAAGTTTATAACCCACATTAGCACGATTCGGACAAACCGTGATACAAATATCACAGATCTCATCGCAATTCACGCAACGGGCAGATTCAACAATAACTTCATCTTCACTCATGGGCATATCGATTAATGCGTTCAATGTTCGTTTCTTAATATCAAGTGTGTTCAGTTCAACACCCGGAATGATACGTGATAGTTTTTGATGATGCCTTTCGCGTGATGTTTGAGGGCGATCCAATATATCGAAGCTTGATATATCTATACCCATCTTTGTCAAAATTTTTAATGCAACATCTTTTCCATCAGCGACGGCTTTGATCAAAAATGATGCCCCGCGATATGCATCGCCACCAATAAACACATTCTCCAA
>CAYPTO010000132.1:0-4519 GCA_964413625.1 uncultured bacterium | reverse complement strand
CAACCATCCGGCCTTTGTCCCAAATTGTCGGGGCTGCCACCTACGCTATCTCGAACTATCAGGGCGATGGACAGGTCGGTCGGCAGGCAACCATCAACTATCAACCATCAACTATCAACCGTATCATGCAAGATTATCTCTCAGAGCTATATAAAAAATTGAGCGGGAAAATGAAGCTCGGTCGCCAACGTTGCGAAACGCTGATGCAAGGACTGGAGCATCCCGAAAATTCTTTTCACTCCATTCATATTGCCGGGACCAACGGTAAAGGTACCGTAACGGTCGTAGCAGCCGCATTGCTTGAGGCCATAGGACTTAAAACGGGCCGATTTACTTCACCGCATTTAATTCATTTTAATGAGCGTATTTGTGTGGACCGCAAACAGATCGATGACAAATATATCAAAGAATTTCTCGAAGATCATGATCAATTACTGCAAAAAACGCAAGCTTCCTTTTTTGAAGTGACAACTGCATTGGGCTTTTCATATTTCAGGGATCAAAACGTTGATGTAGCGGTGATCGAGACCGGTTTGGGCGGTCGTTTGGATGCAACATCTGTCCTGACTCCCGGAGTTTCAGTGATCACACGGATCGGATATGATCATACCAATATCCTCGGTAATACGCTTCCCGAGATCGCTCGGGAAAAAGCAGGGATAATCAAAGAAGGGGTACTGGTGTTAACAACAGTGCAAAAGCCTGAAGTGATTGATGAATTACTGGAGCATACTCAACATCTTCATGTTGTAGATCCCGAAACATTGTTTACCGATGTGAAGCTTCAATCGGACGGAATGAGTTTTCGGATCGGATCTTATGAACAAGAAGTGCATAGTTCTGTCACAGGACGGCATCAGTTGGGAAATATAGCTTTGGCGATGAGTGCTGTCGAAGAATTTATCGGACGAAAAATGGGAATCAATGAAATTCAGAAAGGCTTTGATCTTGTCGAGTGGAAAGGTCGCTTTGAAAAAATAGCTTCAAATCCTGATATTATTTATGATGTGGCGCATAATTCGGAAAGCATTCATGCATTTTGCAAGACAGCAAAGGAAGTCTATCCCGATAAGTTATTTTATGTGGTTTTGGGACTTCTGCATGATAAATCACCCGAAAAAGTCCTGGTGGAGTTGGGAATGTTGGCTGATAAGATTTGGATTGCTCCGGTTAACTCACATCGTAGCCTGTCAAACGAAGAACTGGATGATCTTGCCGATAGATTTCCAAGAGTCAAACAAGCAGATAATATAACAGTGGCTTGCCGGCTTGCTTGTAAAGATTTACCGTCAAATGCAGTATTATGCATTGTAGGATCTCATTATATTGCAGAGGAAGTTTACTTATGGAACAAGAGTCAGGAGTCAAGAAGCAAGATTTAAGTAAAAATATATTAAACGTAGAGACGTCGATTCTTGATTTGTCGCGGTAAGAGCATAGAAGATTATCGCGTTTCAGGATCAGTAGTGAATTAATATCAGGAGAAGTAAATGAACAATTGCATTTTTTGTAAGATCGTCGCAAAAGAGATTCCGTCAACAAGTATATATGAAGATGAGTACTTACTCGCTTTTCGTGATCTGAACCCGCAGGCACCTGAGCATATTTTGATCATTCCTAAAAAACACATTGCCAGAATCGAGGATTTAACCTCAGATGATGCAATGCTTATGGGACGATTACTTGTGGCGGCCAAACAGATCGCAGTTGATCTGGGGCTTAAGAACGGGTATCGTATTGTATTCAATAATGGTGCTGACGGCGGGCAGGAAGTGGAACATATTCATCTGCATCTGATGGGTGGCAGGAAGTTTACCTGGCCGGCAGGATAACAATTGACAATTATAAGGCAAAAAGCAAAAGTAAAAAGGTCGAAGACTCTTCGAAGCTTTAGTGAAAAAGAACAAAAGTATGAGAGCTTGCTCTTCGTAGCTCGCAGAGCGAAGACGAGGTAAAAGTATAAGAGCTGAGGAATTTGTACCGCCATTCCAACATCCCTGACCCCGATTTTTCTCTTGGACTTTGTTTTTTTAACTCTTAGCGTATATACCCTATACCTTCATACCTGAAAACCTAATGTTTATGGGCTTATTTCTGTTTGAAAAAGATGCATTATTTCTTAAATTGCACGGATAAAATTTTATAACAAACATGTATATATCTAAACTGGAAATTGTGGGTTTTAAATCCTTTGCTACGAAAACTGTTTTACAGTTCGGACAAGGTGTTACTGCGGTCATTGGTCCCAACGGTTGCGGCAAGAGTAATATTGTCGATGCTATTCGCTGGGTAATGGGTGAACAAAAAACCCATATGCTTCGCTCCGAATCCATGGTAGATGTGATCTTTTCGGGTTCAAAGAACCGGAAACCTGTGAATTATGCTGAAGTTTCGCTTACAATCCATAACCGGACAGGTAAACTGGGTGTTGCATATACCGATGTTCAGGTTGGTCGTCGCCTTTATCGTGATGGCAGTAGCGAATATTTGCTTAATGAAGTTCCGGTTCGCCTCAAAGACATCCAAAATCTTTTTGTCGATACGGGTATGAGCAATAATGCTTATTCCGTGATCGAACTTAAAATGGTCGAAGAAATTCTGAATGAAGATAAAATTCAGCGAAAACTTTTATTTGAAGAAGCCGCGGGTATTAATAAATACAAATCTCAGCGACGTTCTGCAAAACGCAAACTTGATGCCACTCAGGAAGATCTTGCCCGTCTTGAAGATATCGTTTATGAAGTCGAAAGCAGTGTTCGCAGTCTTAAACGCCAACTGGGTCGCTACGAAAAATATGAAGATTATGCTGAAGAACTGAAAAAACTTGAGATCACACTGGCGCAGACTAAATGGTATGATTATGAAGACAAGATCGTACCGCTTGAAAAGCAGCTTTCAAATAATCAAGTGCAAAATGAAGAGACCGGAAAACAGCTGAGTATTGAAGAAGCTATGCTGAGCAGTTATAAAAATGAGCTGACAGCTATTGAAAAAGAGATGCAGAGCATCAATGATATTTTGCAAGAAATAAATGAAAAGATTAATATCGAATCATCCAAACGCCTGGTTTGGCAAGAAAAGATTGCAAATGCACAGCGAAATAAAGAGCGCTTGCAGACCGAAAAAGAAAATGTAAAAACTCGTTTGGCAACAAATGAAGAATTACAGAAAACGTTGTCTTCTCAATTGGGTGAAGATGATCCCGAATTGATCAAGATGCGCGAGGAATTAGATACCGCACGTATCAATTTTGAAGAAGTTCAGCACATATTTCAAAATGCAACCGCTAAACTTGACGATATGCGCCAGGAAGTTCGCGAACAGCAAAATCGTTTAGCCGATATTCAGCAGCAAATATTACGTTTGCGTGATCAACGCAAACAATATATTCGTCTTCAGGATGAAGAAATGCAGCGACGAGAGCAATTGATCCTGCGATCCGGATCTCAGGAAGAGCAGGTTATTTCTCTTAGAAAAGAATTGGCGGCAAAAGAAAAAGAACTCGAAAAAGTTACGACATTGATTGAAAGTTCCGAAGATAAACGGCGAGAACTTGAAAATAAAATTCAAGATCTGAATCACGATATTGTACACAGGCAAACGGCCTATGAGCGCAATCGTAGCGATGCCGCTTTCTATGAAGAGTTGGTGGAATCGCTCGAAGGCTACAATCCCGGTGTTAAATATGTCATGAAGACCTTAAAACATCCCGGAATCAGGGGAACTGTTGCCGAGTTAATATCTGTGGACGAGGAATATACTACAGCGATTGAGATCGCATTGGGGAATGTAGCGAAATATCTGGTTGCCGAAAAAAAATCCGATGCTATGGATGTAATCGAAGAGCTCAAGCATACACAACGCGGCCGGGTCAGTATTGCACCTTTGGATGTCATGGAAAAACGCGTTAAATCTCCTATCAGAAATCCATTTAAAGATAGCAATGTACTTGCCCACGCGGTTGACATTGTTCATGCAGATAAAGAAAATCGTTTACTTATAGATTATTTTTTAGGGAATGTCCTCATCGTGAGATCTTTGCGCGATTTGTCCCAAGATGCTCTTAAAGATAGTCGTTTCCGCTATGTAACACCTGATGGTGATTATATGGATCAGCGTGCCATGATCCGGGGTGGAAAAGGCGGTAACAGAAGTCAGCAGATCATCGGACGTCAGGAGAAGCTTAATGAATTGAATAAATTGGCAGAGAAATTGAGTAATGATCTTGAAACCGGGAAAAATGAACGCGACAAATTTGAAAAGAAACGCCAATCACTGATCAAAGAAATTGGCGAAAGATCTCGAAATTCCAAAACTTTTATGCATGAACGCATGGAACTCGAAAAGAAAATGTCTGCACTTTCCTATGCCGTGGAACATCAGCATGACAGTATGGAAGAGATCGATAAGAAAATTGATGATTATGGTAAACGCATACTTGAAATAGATCGCCAGATCACTGCCTCTGATGATAGCTTACAGGCAATAAAAGCAGACGAGAGCAAAGCTCAAACCGATC
>CAYPTO010000131.1:0-4564 GCA_964413625.1 uncultured bacterium | reverse complement strand
GCGAGGGAAAGCCTGCTGCGTTACCATGTCCTGAAATTCCGCAACGGCTGGTCCCTGGTGGAAGTCCTGCCGGTGACGGGCCGCCGCCATCAGATACGCGTCCAGTTCTCGCTGGCGGGTCACCCTTTGCTGGGGGACGTCAAATACGGGTCGGGCCATCGCCTGGCCGACCATCGCATCGCGCTGCACGCGGTGAGCCTGGGAATCGCCCACCCCGTTGGCGGGGAACCGTTGATCTTGACCGCACCGATCCCGGAAGACTGGCCGTGGCCGGTCACCGTGGAGAAAGAGAGAACATAATGGCCCAGATTGACATCCGGTTGGTCAGGTTCGTCCTGCCTGTGGTTTTCCTTTCGGGGATTCTATTATCCGTTATCATTGCTTTTGCAGTGGGAGCTTTTGTGCAGTTTTTCACGCGCTTGATATTTACGTTTAAATATCAAAAAAACTTAAAGCGCTTTGGCTCTATTTGGGGTGGACTTTGTATTGCAATCATCACCTATTTTATCCTGATCAAAGGTGTTAGCGGATCTTCATTTATGACGGCTGAAGCTAAAGAATGGATCCAGGCAAATACCTGGTTGATCCTTGGAGTTTCATTTGTTGGGTGGAGCATTATTGTTCAGTTGGCACGTTGGATATTTAAAGTTAATGTTCCGCGAATAATCATTCTTTTCGGAACCTTTGCATTGGCATTTGCTTTTGCCGGAAACGATTTAGTGAATTTTATCGGTGTCCCTTTGGCAGCCTTAAAATCTTTTCAGGGTTTTGCAGCAGTACCGGGTGCCGATCCAACGACGTTCTCAATGGCATTTCTATCCGGGAAGGTTCAGACCGAAACATATATGTTGTTGATCGCAGGTGCGATCATGGTCATTACCTTGTGGACATCCAAAAAATCAAAACACGTATCCAAGACTGAATTAAACATGGCAAACCAAGATTCAACCAATGAACGTTTTGGTTCGAGTGGTTTATCAAGATCTGTTGTCCGCATGGGGGTAAACAGCTCACGAATATTTAAAAAAATATTCCCTGCGCGACTTAGGAATATTATCAATAGTCGCTTTTCACGTCCTGTAACCACAAGCGAGAACGAAGCACAGTCCTTTGATATGATCCGTGCTTCCATGAACTTGACAGTTGCTTCATCGTTGATCGCATTAGGAACGTCACTGGGATTGCCTCTGTCAACAACCTATGTAACATTTATGGTTTCTATGGGTACAACCTTGGCCGATCGGGCATGGGGACGTGAATCCGCCGTTTATCGTATCACAGGTGTATTTACTGTGATCGGTGGATGGTTCTTGACGGCGATCATGGCTTTTACTGTATCGTTTATCTTTGCTATTATGATCGATTTGGGCGGCATTTATTCGATCGTTGCTCTTTTTGGACTCGCTCTTTTCTTGCTGTATCGCACATTCTGGGTTTTCCGAAAAAAAGAAAAAGAAAAAAAAGAAGCTGTGTTTGAGGAAGAAGGCAACGATATTATTAAATTATGTAATGACTATACGACTAAAATTCTTGAGCTTGTACCCGTGATGTATAATGATACAATAGAAGCATTGCATAATGAAGATCGTAAAAAGCTTAAAGTACTAAAAAACCAGGCTAAAGATCTTTTGATGAAAACCAAGAATCGTAAGAATAATTTTACGGTCCGCTTGCGCGAGATCGAAGAAGATTCGCTTCAATATGGTCATTTCTATTTACAGATGCTTCATTATATACGTGAATTTTCTCGCACCTTGGATGATATGATATCTGCCTGTTACGAACATGTTGAAAACACGCATTTTGGGACAAGTAAAATTCAAAATGACGAATTGGCCAAACTCTCTGAAGATGTTAAATATATTTATATTTCAATAGCCCAAATGGTAAAAGATCAAAATTTTGAAATGAAAAAATCCTGCAAGGAAACTCATGAAAAAGTACTTGAAACGATTGTTGAATTTCAAAAAAATCAAGTACGACGGGTCAAACATGGCGAAGATACGCATACAAGGAATTCAGTTTTGTATTTGACTTTGATGGCCGATACAAAGGATCTGGTCGTTGATGCTATCCGTCTGCTGAAAGTACAGAGTAAATTTATAGTTGTAGAAGAAGAAGGAATCGTCGCGGTTCCTCATACCGATTTAACTTGAAAAGACGCGAACTTATTCTTATAATTCACGAATTGACATGTGAAATAAAATAGGAGGAAACATGTTAGGAATTCAGAATAATCTATTTTGGCTCGTTCCAAGTACTGCGATCATTGCATTGGGCTTTGCCTGGTTTTTCTTTAAACAAATGATGAAGCATTCGGAAGGTACGGTCAAAATGGTTGAAATTGCCGCACATGTCCGTAAGGGTGCTATGGCATATCTCAAACAACAGTATAAAATTGTCATCATCGTATTTGTTGTATTAACCGCTTTATTTGCTTTAATGGCCTATGTGTGGAAAGTTCAAAATCCCTGGGTTCCTTTTGCTTTTCTTACCGGTGGTTTTTTCTCGGGTTTGGCCGGGTTTATTGGCATGAAAACAGCAACTTATGCATCAGCTCGTACGGCTAATGGTGCACGCGAATCCTTGAATAAAGGTTTACAGATCGCTTTCCGTTCCGGTGCTGTGATGGGACTTGTTGTTGTCGGTCTGGCTCTGCTTGATATTTCACTTTGGTATATCGTGCTGAACACTTTTATTAAAGATGGTGATCCCACACATAAAATGGCGATCATTACAACAACTATGTTAACTTTCGGTATGGGTGCTTCAACACAAGCTTTATTTGCGCGTGTTGGTGGTGGAATCTTTACTAAAGCAGCTGATGTTGGTGCTGATCTTGTAGGTAAAATTGAAGCCGGTATTCCCGAAGATGATCCTCGTAACCCTGCCACTATCGCTGATAATGTAGGTGATAATGTAGGTGATGTTGCCGGTATGGGCGCTGACCTTTATGAGTCTTACGCCGGATCAATTCTTGCTACATCCGCTCTTGGCGCTGCTGCTTTCATGCATAATACAACATTGCAAGTTTCTGCAGTATTTGCTCCGATGATCATCGGTGCTGTTGGTACTCTTCTTTCCATTATCGGTATTTTCGCCGTTCGTACAAAAGAAAATGCTTCACAAAAAAATCTTCTCAGTGCATTAGGACGTGGTACAAACTTAAGTACTGTACTGATCATGGTTCTTTCTTTCTTCATCCTGAAGATCTTAAATCTTGAAAATTACGTGGGTGTTTGGTTGTCCATTGTTATCGGTTTGATCACCGGTTGGGCAATAGGTAAAGAAACCGAATACTTTACTTCAGAAGCTTACGCTCCAACCAAAAATATTGCCAAGCAAGCCGAAACAGGTCCGGCGACCGTTATTATTAACGGTATCGGTACAGGTATGCTTTCAACAGCTTTTCCTGTTATGACCATTGTGATCGGTACGATTCTTGCTTACCTGACTGCAGCCAGCTGGAATTTTACAAATATGTCCATGGGACTTTACGGTATTGGTATTGCCGCTGTTGGTATGCTATCTACATTGGGAATTACCCTGGCAACCGATGCTTACGGTCCAATTGCCGATAATGCCGGCGGAAATGCTGAAATGGCAGGTTTGGGCGAAGAAGTTCGCAAACGTACAGATGCTTTGGATTCATTAGGCAACACTACGGCTGCTACAGGCAAGGGTTTTGCCATTGGCTCGGCAGCATTGACCGCACTTGCACTTCTTGCTTCATATATTGAAGAGATCAAAATCGGGTTGATCAGAATTGGCGAAACAACGTTAATAGTGGGTGATAAAGTTATCCCGACGGTAACTGCAACACTCTCAGATTTCATGACATATTATAATGTAACACTTATGAACCCGAAAGTTCTAATGGGTATGTTCATTGGTGCCATGATGGCTTTTATGTTCTGTGGCTTGACCATGAATGCAGTTGGTCGCGCAGCCGGTGCTATGGTGGATGAAGTTCGCCGTCAGTTCCGTGATATCAAAGGTATTCTTACCGGTGAAACAGAACCCGATTATGCAGCTTGTGTTGAAATATCAACAAAAGGTGCACAACGCGAAATGCTTTTGCCGTCCTTGCTGGCAATTATTGCCCCGATCACTGTTGGGTTGATCTTTGGTGTTTCCGGTGTGATGGGTCTTTTGACCGGCGGTTTGGCTACCGGATTTTCATTGGCCATTTTTATGGCGAATGCAGGTGGTTCATGGGATAACGCAAAGAAATACATTGAATCCGGTGCACATGGCGGTAAGGGATCTAAAGCTCACGAAGCTGCCGTTATCGGTGACACCGTAGGTGATCCTTTCAAAGATACTTCAGGTCCAAGTTTGAACATCTTGATTAAACTGATGACCATGGTCGCTATTGTGATGGCAGGATTGACTGCAAGCTGGTCGCTGCTCTAAAAACGATAAAATCATTATATATTGAAACCCTCTTGATTAATTTCAAGAGGGTTTTTTGGGTGTGATTTTATTAGACAGAATAAACAAAGTTGCTTTTTGACAGGATAACAGGATTACCAGGATTGTTTTTTTGACAGGATAACAGGAT
>CAYPTO010000130.1:1293-4652 GCA_964413625.1 uncultured bacterium | reverse complement strand
TAGCCATGCCCTCAAGAACCGCATGAGGATCACTCTCGAGAAGGTTCCTGTCCATGAATGCACCGGGGTCACCTTCATCGGCATTACAAATAATATATTTTTTATCTCCGGGTGCGTCTTTGGCGAATTGCCATTTCATGCCGGTTGAAAAACCCGCCCCGCCGCGTCCACGCAATCCGGAATTTTTAACTTCATCTATCACAGCTTGTGGTGTCATCTCATGGCAGACCTTTTTTAGAGCCTTATATCCGCCTCTTTCAACATATTCGTCAAGGTTGTCCGGATCAATCACACCTGAATTGCGTGTTGCAATTCTAACTTGTTGAGTTAATTTCTTGTTTCCCGGAGCATCTTCATACTCTGAAAGCAGTAATTTCTTTTCCGGCGGCGTATTAGCAACAAAATCCTTAACATCTCGTGGACTCAAATAGCCATAAAAGCGGCTTTCATCCTTTTCGTTTATCACTTCCACCATGGGTTCAGCATAACAGAATCCGATACACGCGGTTTTTTTTAATTCAACTGTTTCCGGCAAAGCTTCTTTAAAAGCCTCATACACGGCATTTGCACCGGCTGCCAAGCCACAGCTGGCCATACCAACTTTTATTTGTTTGATCTTCATAATTTATTCGTATTTATCTAAGATTTTAGACAGCTTATCCGAAGCTAATTTACCATAAGTATCTTCATTTACCATTATAACGGGAGCCAAACTACAGCACCCCAGGCAAGCCACTTCAACAAGAGTAAATTTACCGTCATCTGTCGTATTTTCGCCCTCGGGAAGATGCAAAATTGTTCGCAGACCCGATTCCAGGTTATCCGCACCTGAAACATGGCAAGCAGTACCTTTACAAATACGAATAAGATGCCGTCCCTGTGGTTTTAAACGGAACATGGAATAAAAGGTGACAATACCATACAATTCTGCTGAGGGAATACCTGTATGCTTAGAAATATACCGGATACTATCTTTTGAAATATATCCCTCTATTTCCTGAACATCCTGCAATATCGGTATGGCAGAACCTTTTTTACCTTCATACTTTTTGATCACGTTCAATATTTCTTTATTCATATTGGCAATAAGTTAAGAAAATACGCATTTTTTTCAAACAGTTTTTTTGTTATAAGTTATGAATTATAAGTGATCTCATCTCTCACCTCTAATTATATATTGTGAATAATGAACTTTTTTGCTAAAATTCCTTGATGAATAAACTAAATAACATACAATTATTTTCACTCTTAGAAAACATCCCATATGAGAATGTTTCAAAAATACTAAGATTGGAGATGGAACCTGAAAAACGACCCAGGAACAGCCAAACACTTCTTTCCGATCATCGGGACTTCCATTTTGGCGGTACATGCTTTTCACTTGTAAATCTTGTTGTTAGATCTTTAGCTGTCGAAGGAATTACAGCCTACCCGGTTCAAGCGGATATACATAGACGCACATTCCCTCATTTCTTTGCGATCATTGAGGAAAATGAAAAAAAATATCTTATCGATCCGGGGTATTTGATCAATACACCTTTGGAAATAATTGAAGATGGCGCATCATTGCAAAAAAACGGTGTAATAGATTTTGCGGTACAGCATATTTCAAAAGGACAATTTCAACTTCAAACCATTACAAATGGACAATATAAAATCCGCTATACTTTTCATATAAAACCATTGGCAGAAAATAAATTTCATGAGAACTGGATAGAATCATTCAATTATATGAATGCCATTGTTGCCTCTCGTTTTATGAATGATAAATTTATTTACATTAACGGCAATTATGTTCAGATACGTAGTAAGGGAAATATTGAAAAATACGATCAGAAAGAAAAAGCTTTGGAATATCTGAAGACGTATTTTGAATTGGATGAAAATATTATTCATACTGCGAACGAACTACTCAAAAAACATCCCACAAAATAAGAAAATTGATGTGAGAAGATCATCATAACGGGAAAAGAACGTCTTTGATGATATTCGTTACATTATTGAAGCCGTGTTCAAGCATTAACAGGTTTTAAGGAAAATCCTTTCACATTATTATTGAAAATAATTATATTACAGTCTATTGGGAATAAGGAGTCAATAAATGATAAAACGTTCAATTACAATTATTTTACTATGTATTTCATTAATCTTTGCAGATGAAGGCATGTGGTTAATGTCGCAGATCAAAGATCTTGATCTTGAGAACAAGGGATTTAATATTTCTGCTGAAGCGATCTATGATCAAGAAAATCCCAGTATTCACAATGCCATTGTCTGGTTGGGCGGTTGTTCTGCAGCTTTCGTTTCACCTAAGGGACTCGTGTTGACAAATCACCATTGTGCATACAGTTCATTGCAAAGATCCTCTGCCCGTGACGGCAAAGATTATATTAAAAATGGTTTTCTTGCAGCAGATTACAGTCAGGAACTCCCCGCTCCGGGGCAATATGCATATGTATTGACCTCAATTGAAGATATATCTAAAGACATTTTTAAGGCTGCGAGAAAAGCATCTGACTTAACTGAACGTGAAACCCTGATCAAGAAAAAGATCCGCGACATCATCGAAGAAACTGAAAATAATCAAGAAGATATCTATTGCAAAGTAGCCAAACTTTTTGAAGGCCGCGAATATCGCAAATATGTCTTTACCAAATATCTTGATGTTCGCATTGTTTACGCCCCTCCTGAATCAATCGGGAAATACGGTGGAGATATTGATAACTGGATGTGGCCGCGACACACCGGTGATTTTACTTATTATCGCGTGTATATGGGACCGGACAGCATGTCGGCGCATTATTCACCTGAAAATATACCTCTTAATGTTGAAACATGGTTAAAGGTCAGTACCGAAGATCTTTCAACCGGCGATCCGGCTTTTATAATCGGCTTCCCCGGGGTTACGACCCGCTACCGTACGTCAGCAGATATTGAGTACAGCGTCAATAGGATCTATAAACCCTATATTTCCAGATCAAAGGACCTTCTATCTATCATGGAAAATTTATTTGAAAAGGATGACCAGGCTCAGATCCATTTGTCAAGTCTTCATGCCGGATTAAATAATTTCATGAAAAAATTTCAGGGAAATATTGACGGGTTTACAAAAAGTCATTTTATTGATGAAAAAAAAGCAGAAGAAAATGCTTTAAAAACATTTGTTTACAACGACAAAAAACTAAAGAAACGCTTTGTTCATCTTTTTGAGGACATGCCAACGCTATTGAAGGAAAAAGAGAGCTTTTATACTTACGATAGTATTCTTGACGGCTTTGGTTATTATAGCGGTCTCTTATATTATCTGGCAAATTATGCTTATGATGTTGCACGCGAACGAGCAAAGCCCGAGGCCGATC
>CAYPTO010000130.1:0-1283 GCA_964413625.1 uncultured bacterium | reverse complement strand
GGAAAAACGCGTAAAAGAATTCATTGAGAAAATAAAATATCGTTTTTACAGCTACTATGCTCCATACGATCAAAAAGTTCTGGCATACGCATTGAACCAAGCCGCTGCTGCACCAAATGGCTTTAGTTATTTTGATCTGCCTGAAGATCCCGAAACTTGGGTCATAAATGCTTACAACAAAACAAAACTGACTGATCCGGATTATGTGGAACGTCTCTTTTCCATGCGGGCCTCTCAAATTGAGGAACTGGATGATCCAATCGTTCAACTAGCCGTTTCACTTTACGCTCCCAAATTTGAAAAAAAGGAACGTTTAAGAAATTGGTCGGCACGTATGAATGATCTTCGCGAGCAATATATAGAATTGCTGGCGATCTATAAGAGAGCCGAACAATACCCCGACGCAACGGGTACCATGCGCTTTACGTATGGAAAAGTCGAGGGCTATTCACCACGTGATGCCGTCTATTACACCCCTTTTACAACCCTCTCGGGAATGATGGCTAAAAATACCGGTATCCCCCCATTTAACATGCCTCCTGAGATCAGTGATATCAAAGATCCCGGTCAATGGGTGGATCCCGAATTGAATGATGTTCCTTCATGTTTCCTTTTAACCACTGATATTACCAATGGCAACAGCGGCTCTGCCATCATGAACCGAAACGGTGAATTGATTGGACTGGCATTTGATGGAAATTATGAAGCAATGACAAGCGACTGGATGTTCCAGCCCAAGATTCAACGAACGATCGGTGTAGATATTCGTTACATCTTATATATTACTGAAAAATTCGCAGGTGCCAATTGGATCATTGAAGAAATGATGAATAATAGATGATGGATTAAGGATAAGATCTGCCAGCTTGGTTTATGAACTTATTTAATTAATATTTTAGAAATACAAAGCATGTCATCCCGCTCAAGGATTCTATTAATATATTTACTCTCTTTTTCCTATTCCCCACTCCCTACTGTATCTTTAACTGCCGGACTCCCAAATTGAACCTTAACCGTATCTAAAGCCGGTCCCATAGCGTAAATTGAATCAATATATGAAAGCAGTTCATTGGGGTCTGTAGAGCTATTGGTCATTAAATAAACCATCACCATTTTATATGCAGTCGCGTTATTTTTATATAGTTGACGTTCCAACATCATATTTGAAGTTTGCAATTCCGTTTTCATCGAATTCATGGAATAATTCATGATATCCATAAGGTTTTTTTCGATCAGGTTTAGATCGCGGATCATATATTGCAATTCACGCGAAAGATGCTTTT
>CAYPTO010000129.1:0-4668 GCA_964413625.1 uncultured bacterium | reverse complement strand
ATAATTGTTATCTTCAACCCCACCGAGGTTGTTGAATTTTGTAAAATATGTTTACTCTCTTATTTGACTCCTTTGTAGTCACTGTATGTTCAACTGCGATGCAGTTGTTTTCTGCTATGAAATTATGACTATTATCTTGGACCCCTGTGGGGTCATTAAATTGAGTTTTCTACTCAACCCCTTAATCCAGAAGAATCGGGATTCCGGTCGAGATAACACGTTTCTTTACATTTTTATCTGTGTAATCTGCGCATGCCGGGCGCAGCTCGAAGAGCGGAGACTGGAAATCTGCGGATAAAATTTTTAGTGCTTTGACAACCTTTACGTCAAGCTCTAATTATTCTTCTTTGTGGTTTTGTGGTGCTTAGCGTCTTTATGAGAGGTATTAAACGATGTCGTAGAACGTCCTGTAGTCAGGGTCAAAAAGTCGTTTATATATTTTAGGTAAGGATATATCCGTTTGTTCGGAGAAATGATCACATACCATTCTGGCAACTGCAACATAGTTCTTTGCATCGAGTTGTTTGAGTTTTTCTCTTAGGATTTGGAAAGGCGCCAAGCAATCTACCACGCCTTTTTTATGTAATAATATAGATGCATAATCGGAATATATCCGATTATATGTTTGCATTTTAACATTTTCTTGTTATATTTGTATCACTTAATCGGAATTAATCCGATTATTATACGCAAAAACGACATTATGAATTTTGGAACAGTGTTAAAAAAATATGCCGAAGCGCCAATATCCAGACATCTTATCTTAGAATTACTAAGTGATTATAAGAGTCCAAATGATAAAATAAGTGAGTTACTTAAAAGCAAAGAGCTTATTTCTATCAGAAGGGGGCTCTATATAATTGGACCTAAAGTGGGCTTGCCATCACCGGAACCATTTCTAATAGCAAATCATCTTAGAGGACCAAGTTATGTATCATTAGAGTCTGCGTTATCTTATTGGAGCATGATACCGGAAAGGACTTACGAAATATGTTCAGTTACCTTAAAATTTTCAAAAACATATAGAACTCAAGTTGGGCGATTTAGTTACAAACAATTAAAGGTTCCTTATTATTCTTATGGAATAAAAAGCATAAAATATTCACCAAAGCAAACAATGTTAATTGCCTCACCCGAAAAGGCTTTGTGTGATAAAGTTATACTGACAGCTAATATTAATCTTAGAAGCATAAAACAAACACAGGAATTCCTATTGGAAGATCTTCGTATGGATAGTGAAATATTAAGCTCATTAGATCTTCAGCTTATGGAATCATGGATTCCAGATGCTCCTAAGAAAAGCAGTTTAAAAATGTTAATTAAAACGCTCAAACAATTATGATAAAAGAATGGATAGAGGAATATAATCCTCAAAATGAAGAAGAAATATTATCTGCATTACGAGAAATAATGCAAGAAATTACTCTAGCAGGTTTATCAAGAACTGATTTTTTTGAGAAAGCAGCATTTTATGGAGGTACTACTCTCAGGATTTTTTATGAATTGGACAGATATTCAGAAGATTTGGATTTTTCATTACTAGAAGAAGATTCTGATTTTTCAATTGAGCCATATTTTAAAGCAATTTCAGATGAATTTGTGTCTTTGGGATTGGCTGTTAGTATTAAGGAAAAGAAAAAAACAAAACAAACAGCTATTGACTCTGCATTCCTGAAAGCTGAAACAATATGGCAAGAAATTGTACCTAAAGACATCATCAAAGAAACCGGGGGGCGCTCTAACAAAACTTTAAAGATAAAAATAGAAGTTGATCGACAGCCTCCATTAAATTTCAAAACCGAAGAAAAATTATTACTCCGTCCATTTTCTTTTTATGTAAAGTGTTTTACTAAACCTTGTTTATTTGCAGGTAAACTGCATGCCCTGTTATTTAGAAAGTGGCAAAATAGAGTTAAAGGAAGGGATTGGTATGACTTAGAGTGGTATATAAAGAATGGAATTCCTTTGAATGTAGATCATTTCCTGGCTAGAGCAAAAGACTCAAATGACTGGCAAGATATTAGTATTTCTAACGAACAGATAATTGAACTATTAGATATGAAAATTAAATCAGTTTCATTCGGTAGTATCAAAGAAGATGTTGTTAGATTTATTAAAAATGATGAGGATTTAGATATTTGGGGTCCTGACTATTTTAAAGATTTAATTGAAAGATTAAAATTCGAGAATAGCCAATCTTAACGAAAGCAGAAAAAACACCCAGCCAACCCCCATCTTGTTAATCCTGTAATCTTGTCTATAATATTCCGTCTACACAATATCATAAAACGTCCCGTAATCAGGATCAAACAACCTCTTATATATCTTAGGCAAAGAAATATCCGTCTGTTCAGAAAAATAATCACATATCATTCGGGCAACAGCGACATAATCATTTTCATCAATATGTTTTAATTTTTCACGCAAGACATTGGGAAGTATTTTTGCATTCAGGGTGAATGCTTTAAGTCCGCCTTGAAGGAAAGTGGTGAACAAGCGTTCCAAAATATAACGTCCCTTGAATTCCAGCTGTTCTAATTGGGGCGATCTGAAAATTATATCAACCGCTAAACGCTTATATAGGTTATTCTCAATTTCAACCTCAGTTTCAACCTCAATCCCGTATTTATAGCGATTGCTTTTTTTATCAAGAGGATGCTTGCGTTCAATGACTTGCACACCTTCGATAAACCGTCCTGTGCGAGAAGCTAAATATCGGTCAAAATCTTCACGGTGGTCCAATTTCTTAATCACCGTCTCAAGATATTGTGACTCATTTTTGCTAAGTTCATGTTTCAAAGCCCAGCGCTCAATTTCTTTGCGTGTAACAAAGCCGGCAAGATATCCATCCGATAGATCGTGCAAAGAATAGGCGACATCATCCGCCCAGTTCATGATTTGGCATTCCAGACTACGTTCGGGATAATGCGTATTGCCATCGTTAACAAAATCCAAATATTTGGATTGATTATCGTAGAGAAATTTGCTTTCTTTTGTTCTGTCTGACCACAGTAGCTTGTATTTCAAGATGCCGTCTATAAATGCACGACTGGGTTTCATACCTTCGTCGCCCTCGGGGTCTTCGTGCAATTGCTCAGTAATTATCTGCAGCGTTTGGGCGTTCCCCTCGAAGCCACCGGCTTCTTTCATAAGATCGTTCAGCATTGCCTCTCCGGGGTGCCCGTAGGGCGGGTTCCCAAGATCATGCGCTAAGCAAATTCCTTCAACCAAGTCAACATCAACGGCAGCTTCGTTAAAAACTGTTTTGTTAATGTAATTCACAATAGATCGGCCGATCTGCGCGACCTCTAAAGAATGGGTCAAACGAGTGCGATAGAAATCATGGGCGCCGGATTTAAAGACCTGGGTTTTGTTCTGCAAACGACGAAAGGCGCCGCTATAGAGTACGCGGTCGCGATCAACTTGGAACACGGTACGATAATGATCATCGTGTCGCGCTCCGAGAGTTTCGGTATCGAAACGATTATAAAAATCTGACATTATTGAATGTTAACGACTTCGACTATTCCGGGAATTTCGTTTTTGAGTACGCGTTCAATGCCGGCTTTCAATGTCATAGTTGACATTGGACAACCATTACAGGCTCCTGTCAATCTGACTTCAACAACATTGTCTTCGCGTACATTGATTAATTCACAGTCGCCACCGTCCATTTGCAATGAGGGACGTACTTTATCTAGAACTTTTTGAACTTTTGTTTTATTTAACATGATGTTTCCTTTTAAGTTGGGTTACATTTTTTCAAGACTGGATTATAAGGATATTTTTAATACATTCAAAGAAAATATACTTTGTATAAACACGATACATATAAAGGAATGGCGCGAAATTGATTATTTGTTCATTATCAGTTCAACCCTTCCAAAAGGTCAGGGTTGATTGTTGAGAGATTCTCTGTTTCCGGAATTTCATCCCGGGTCAGTTTTTTGCAACCCTTCGACTTCGCACTCCTACGCCGAAGCTTTGGAGCACTTCGCTCAAGATTGTATGTTTTAAAAATTTTATCTTGAGTCCGTATTGACTATCCCCTCAATATGTGCAGGGGGATTTGTATGATATGAATAACCCGGCATTTCATGTCGGGCTTTTTAGTTGAATTATTCTTTCTTTCCGTCTCCATCATACGCCTCAATGATCTTCTTTACCAAGGGATGTCTTACAATGTCAGCAATGCTTAATTCACATATGGCAATACCTTCGATATCTTTTAAAATATCAATCGCGGTGCATAAACCGGAGCGCTGATTTTGAGATAAATCAATTTGAGTTATATCACCGTTAATAAACGCTTTTGAATTGACCCCGATACGGGTGAGAAACATTTTCATCTGTAAGTCTGTGGTATTTTGGGCCTCATCTAGAATGAGGTAGGCATTATCGAGTGTCCGTCCGCGCATATAGGCAAGCGGGACAATTTCGATTACATGCTGTTCAATATAAGATTTAAATTTTTCAGGGGCGATCATGAAGCGCATAGCATCATAAAGAGGAGCTAAATAAGGGTCGATCTTTTCTTTCATATCGCCCGGCAAAAAGCCCAAACGCTCGCCGGCTTCAACCGCGGGGCGCGTTAAAATAATTCGGGATATTTCATGATTCTTCAATGCTGCAACCGCAACAGCAACAGCCTGATAGGTTTTGCCTGTT
>CAYPTO010000128.1:0-4685 GCA_964413625.1 uncultured bacterium | reverse complement strand
ATTTTCCACCAAGCGGTCCTGATGACCTTGTTTTTCCGGGAAGGGGCGGGATCAAGCGCCGGGAAATTCCCAAGATGTTCAAGGAGGTGGTGGACGAACTCGGGTTTAATGACGGGATCAGCGACCGGCGGCAGCGCGTTGTTTTTCCAGAGGGTTCAGCATTTCATTCCATGTAACCACGTTATCCAAGAAACGGATACAGCTCGCAGTTGATATACGAAGTTGTTCCCAATCTATTTTTGCTCTATGAGTAAAACCGTCATTCACAAAACGACTGAGGTTAATTGACCCCAAATTGCAGGCACCACCATCTTCCAGCGGAACTTCCGCACAGGGATTGGTGGAGATGATCGGTTTATGCACATAATTCGATGGGGAGTATTTACTCATCTGGCTCCAAAAGATCAAACCGGGTTCGGCCGAATGATAATTGGATTCAACAAAGAGGTTCCATATATCACGTGCCTTCACCAGTTTCCGTATCTCTCCCGAGGGTCCGGAAGCAAAGTACAAGAGAAAGTCACCTGCATATTTGATCGCGATCTCCCAATCTTCTTTTCCAATATCCATGAGATAATCACCGTAAACATCACGTTTTTGCTTATCTTTAAGATTATCTTCACGCACACTGCAGTCAAAATGTTCTTCAAGCCAGACATTCAGCTTATCGATATCCCCAAAACTTTCAAGTAATTCGTAATCCTTAATATCTTTACTTGGTATACCAAGCGAGTAATAATAACCGTCATCCTGAAGTGCCTCGGTCAAACGAAGTTTATGACGTTTGCGATAAACAAGAATTGTTTCACGTTTATATTCGGTTTCTTCTTCCACGGCTTTCATAAATTCGTCTGACGTCTTAATGGAGGTATTTGCAAAACGGATTTGAGTGTTTTCCATGACTTGTTTTTTTAATTCTGAAAGTTGATCTTCTGTGTACTTGCCACTCCAGCGACATTGCTCAATGACTTGGTTGGTTATCCAATTGGGTTTTTTCTTTACTGTAATAAAATGCTCAATATCCGGATGTTTGATATCAATGGTCAACATCAAAGCACCGCGACGACCGGATTGTCCGATCAAACCCGTGGTCATAGAGAACAAATCCATAAATGATACAGCACCCGTTGAGCTGTCGGCCGCATTATGAACAATGGAATCCCGCGGGCGCAATGGCGAAATATCTACACCAATACCGCCACCATAAGAATAGGTACGTGCACATTCGGCAGCTGCTTTATAAATTGATTCAATATTATCATGCTCAATTCCGGTAACGAAACAATTTGCCAAGGTTTTTAGACGATACAAGTCGCCCGCACCTGCCAAAACACGTCCACCGGCTATCCAGTGACCATTGAAAAGATCACGATAAAAATGCTCGGCCCACTGTGTCTGTTTGATCTTCGATGTTTCTTGTGCCGCAATAAAGGCAGCTATTCTCATGAATACATCTTCAGGACGATGTTCGATCGGATTACCATCATAATCTCGCAGGAAATACTTCTTTTTATAGATGCTCTCCGCAAGTTCATTATTATTTAGATAATTGTCATGTACGGGTAGATTCCCCGCCTCGATCTCTGCTTGAAGATGTTCATATAAATTCTGGTAACTTCTTATCTTTTCTTCCCCGACCATTTTTGTAAACTTACCACGATATTTGAACATGTTATGAAAGGACATCTACAACCCCAATTTACCTTTTGTTAAGATGTAGCTATACTATATTTAGTGTAACCTACGAAGCAAATAATACAACATGTTGAAAATAAAATCAAATCAATTTTTTGACTATAATTTTAATTGACAACTCAATTTCAATATTTACAGATTTTTAGGCCAATAATTAATTTTTAAATTACATCTGATCTTAAGTTTTTTTAGACGCTTTTAAAATCCGTTTCATACATATTTTTTTACCTTTTGACCTAGTGTTCAGGCACTTGGGAAGATTATAATATTTATATTGATCTTTTTGGACAAATCATTGGAACAAAACCGAAAAATAGTTCTATTAAAATATGTAAATTAGATCGCAAATTATTTAAAAAGATCAAAACAATGTTATGTCGAGAACACCTAAAATTTTATACCCATAACAGTCGCCCTTTGTCTGCTGACCCAGCGCCAAAAATCCCTGATCATTGATTTTTTTCAACCTTGATGTTTCATATTTTACATTTTACGTCTTGATATTTTTTTTCTTTTGCACTTGACAAGAACTTACAACTTATTTATGTTTACACCATAATACCGAACTTTAATATCACAACCTTAAATAACAGGGGTTTCTGTGGGCGAAATTAATACCACGTTGAACGATGAAGAGAAAATAACAAATTATACCATTTCTCAACTTCATGAACTAACATTAAAAGAATTACAGACAATTGCACAAGGACTGGAAGTCCCTGGTGTGCAGAACCTAAAAAAACAAGAACTTGTTTTCAAGATCTTAGCTTCCCAAGCAGAACGTTTAGGACATATTTTTGAAGAAGGGATAATGGAAGTCCTTCCTGACGGCTACGGCTTTTTACGCTCTATCCGTTTTTCCTATTTAAGTTCCGATTTTGATGTCTATGTGGCACCAACTCAGATCAGACGCTTCGGCTTGAAGACCGGTCATCTTGTCGCGGGTCAACTGCGTCCACCCAAAGAAGGCGAGAAGTTTTTCGCTCTGCTCAAAGTGGAAGCCATAAACAATCAGGATCCGGCCATGGCTAAGAGTCTTGAAGCTTTTGAGAATCTTACACCTTTATATCCTGAAACACGCCTTCATCTTGAACGCTATGACGAAAACGATCTTTCTACCCGTATTATAGATCTATTGACTCCGATCGGAAAAGGCCAGCGCGGTTTGATCACTGCTCAGCCCAAAACCGGAAAAACCATTCTTTTACAAAAACTTGCAAATTGTATTCTCGCGAACCATCCTGAAGTCATTCTTATGGTTCTACTGATTGATGAACGCCCCGAAGAGGTGACCGACATGGAACGTCATGTTGGTGCCGAAGTTATTAGCTCAACTTTTGACGAACCCCCCGAGCGCCATGTACAGGTATCCGAGATGGTTTTGGAAAAATCCAAACGCCTCGTTGAGTATGGCCATGATGTGGTGATCCTTCTTGATAGTATCACTCGTCTTGGGCGAGCACACAACGCGGTGGTACCACATTCCGGTAAGATTCTTTCCGGAGGTATTGACAGTAATGCACTGCACAAACCGAAGCGCTTTTTTGGATCAGCCAGAAACATCGAGAATGGCGGAAGTCTCACTATTATTGCGACGGCTCTTATCGACACGGGCTCTCGCATGGATGATGTGATTTTCGAAGAATTCAAAGGTACCGGCAATATGGAACTCGTACTTGATCGCCGCTTGAGCGACAGAAGGATATTCCCTTCAATTGACATCAACCGATCCAGTACTCGTAAAGAAGAATTACTGCTCAGTAAGAGCGAACTTTCCCGCGTATGGATCCTGCGTAAATTCCTGAACGAAATGAGCCCAATGGAGGCCATGGAGTTCATGATCGACCGCATGAATCACGCTAAGAACAACAAGGAATTCCTCCGCACAATGAATTCATAAGACAGTTGATGGTTGACAGTTGATGGTAATCCTATCTTAAAATATTCCTGTATATCCTGTTATCTTGTCTAAAACATCACGTCCGCTGTTAATATTAAAATCGGGGTGGAATATGAAAATTTTTCTCAGGGTCATCCAAATTATATTATTACTTTTTGTAATCATTTTCTTATCGGGACTATTTTGGGTGGACCGGATAAGTTCACGCGCATTACCGGACTATAATAAAGATATTGAATTGAGGAATATGACGGCACCTGTTGAAGTCTTTCGTGACAAATATGCCATTCCCCATATTTTTGCCGAAACCGAAGAAGATCTGTATCGCGCTGTCGGTTACGTTATGGCACAAGACCGCATATGGCAGATGGATCTCATCAGACGCGGGACCACGGGGCAATTATCGGAGATATTCGGTGACGATCTGATTGAAACAGACGCACTCATGCGAACTTTACGCATCTCGGAGAAATCCGCCGAGATCATAAAAACATTGGATCCTAAAATCCGGCTTTCTCTCATTGCTTATGCCGATGGTGTTAATCAATATCTTGAAGATCATAAAAAGACACTTCCTCCTGAATTCGCTATTCTTGGTTATGAGCCGGAACCCTGGGAGCCTTTACATTCGATCAACATGATCGGCTATATGTCATGGGACCTCACCAGTGGTTATCGCAGTAAAATATCATTGCATCAACTGATTCAAAAGATCGGCGATGAACGGGTTCGGGATTTTTTGCCCGGCTCAGCATCACATCATATTCTAGTTTTTCCGGGATTGGAAGATTCGATCATTTCAACAAACCTGTATAGCGCATTTGAAAAATTAAGCGATCTGGGTATTTCGGGCGTTTTCCACGGAAGCAATAACTGGGCCATTAACAAGAACAAAGTAAACAACGGTGCGGCTATCATGTGCAATGATATGCATTTGGGACTATGGTCGCCCGGCATTTGGTACCAAATGCACTGTGTGGTTCCCGGCAAGCTCGATGTCACCGGTGTAGCACTCCCCGGCCAGCCATACATTATTGCCGGTCACAATGATCGTATTGCCTGGGGCATGACCAATGTCGGCTAGGATGAC
>CAYPTO010000127.1:0-4690 GCA_964413625.1 uncultured bacterium | reverse complement strand
GGCATGATCGCGATCATCGGCGATCTGATTGTAAAAGCGTTCGGGCGAGGGGTTCATGCGACATAGCCAGTCCATACCCCATTTAGCTTCGTCGATCACATCGGGAATACTATTTGATCCGGGCAATCCGTTAGCACTATAGGCATCACGGAATGATCCCGGGTGTTCGCGGTAGGCGAAGAGAAGTTGATAAACTGCATTGGCGGACGTGGCGGCATATTGTAAATAATCAGAAGCATCATGCCAGCCGCCGGTCACATCAATATGCTGTCCTTCGCGATCGGGTTCATAGACGATAAAGCCGTCGTTCGTGTGGCATGAATCATTTAAATATGGATTGAATCCACAGCGTTGCTGGCGCATATAGCGAAGTAGAAAATCAGCTGTCCCGTCGTAAACGTCATCTGCGATCCTGAAGTTGGGTGATGAGATATTTTCGCTACAAACATAGAAAGTTCCGCTGCCGTCAAAATTGCTTAAATTGAAACGATAGGTTCCGCTGAAAGGTCCGTAAGCACCACAAGAATCGATGTCGTCACTTTCAAGAATTATTTCCCGAGTAACAGCATTAACCAACTGAAATACAAGCGGATGTACCTTATTGTCTAAAGTGCAAAAAACCGGTACTTTAATGGCATCGGGCTGATAGCCCAATTGATTGATCCGTATCCAGGATTCAGATTCGGGTTCTTGGAATAATTGACAAGATGCCGCCAGGATTAATATGGCCAGCATCAATAGAATACCTTTTTTCATTTATCTTCCTTAATATTTAAAATCGTTTAAACGTTGAATTGTTAGAGCGTTTAATATTGAATTCCTTATCTTTCAAACAAAATATAGTCATCCTGCCTGTGCCGATGTATATCGGTAAAAAGGTTGCAGGTGGCAAGCTTGGTTCAGGATCTCTGTGAGTGTCATGTCACGGAGTATTATTCTGTGTTGATGTCAAATATACTCTTGGTCAACCCCTTCTATCTTCGCTGAAGCTTTCAGCCTTCGCTAAAGCTTCGGCGTGGCACGGCGCTGGACAGGCCATTTCGTTGGGGTTATTCATCATCCATCATTTCAAAAAGAATATGTACGGCAGGCTGCGGTCTGAATTTATATTGAACTGCTTTGCAGTTCGTTTTATGTGAGAATCCACATTCTACTATAGTCGACTACTACGTAGTCTCTTTGATTTAATCCCAGCGAGGTAAAGTTGTATATTTCTGGGCAGAGCCCTCGGTAGGGATTCCAAAAACTCTACAACCACAGCGTGGTTGAATATTATCCATATTTCATAATCCATAATTCCCCAAAAGGCTTAATTTTAACCTTATTCCTCAAGATTCTTGCGCTCAAGATTTAATAATGAACGTTTTAAATTAAGTCCACCCGCAAAACCACCCATATCACCGTTCGAGCGAAAAACCCTATGACAGGGAATGATCAAGGGAATGGGATTTTGCGAAAGAGCCGTTCCAACGGCTCGGACCGCCTTGGGATTCCCAATCATGTTAGCAATATCTGAATAGTAGCGAGTCTCTCCGTAGGGGATCTTCGCGCAGGCCAACCAGACGCTTTTCTGAAATGTTGTACCATGTAATTCTATATTAACGAAAAAATTCGGGTCTTTGCCTTTGAAAAATGTATCCAGCCACATCTCGATATTTGTGTTTCTTTTTCCGGAAAGATTAACAAAAGGACGTTCAATTAATTTGTTGAGATAATCTTCATCCAATGCAGAAAATGATATTGCGACAATAGCCTTGTTTTGCGTAGCAATATATAGCTTAGCGACTTTTGAGTCGTATATTTTTATTTGCATATTTATCCTCAATATAATTGTATAAGCGTAGAATTGTTTATGTCTTTAATGTTGAATCCCTACAGGGTTAAACGTTAATAGAATCTGGTCATCTCAAAAAACACAACCACAGCCTGTCCTCCGACCTGTCCTCCGACCTGTGCATCGTAGCTTCAGCGTAGATGTAAGCTCGAAGAGCGTAGGGAGAAGCTTTATGTGCAGGAGGGCGTGGTTGAACAGTTAAACGCCTAAACTTTAAACCATTAAACGTATTTCAATCCATAATATCAAATAAAAAGTTCAATTTTTAATTCTTAATCTTGAATTTGCCAGTCTTTTTAAATTCGGTGATGAAGATTCCCGCAAAGATCAACAACATGCCAATATAATGATTTAACGATAATATTTCATTATAAAAAATATAGCCGAGGAAGACAGCAACCAGAGGAGTGATATATGCGGTTAAAGCTAGTTTAAAAACTGAAATATAACGCATGAGCCAAAAATATAGAAAGAAACCTGCGGCAGAACAGATGACCCCAAGATAAAGCTCCGCAAATATCAATTGTTTTGTCAATTCAAACGTAGGTGCACCTTCGACAATAAAGGCCGTGGGAAGCAATAGAATGGACGCGATCAGCATCCCGCCGGTGTTCAGGATCAGCGGATCAAGCTTCAGTCCGTCGCGTTTAATGATCACATTTGGAATGGAATTGACAAAGACCGACATCAGTACAAAGGCTATACCCAAGAGCTGTGCCGTACCTGCGTCAAGCATATTTTGCGTATAAAAAAGAAGCACGATCCCGGCAAAACCCAACAGAGTTCCCATTATCTTACGTAGGGTCAAAGGCTCTTTTTGGGGTATAAGCATGGCCGATATCAAAATGACAGCCAAAGGAAAGAACGAAAAGATAATGCTGGCAAGTCCCGAATCGATATGTTTCTGACCGTAAAAAGAAAAAATATGCCCTAATGACATCATAAATACACCATAGATCACGATCAGTTTAATATGTTGCTTTGTTAAATTCAATTTTGGACGTTTTATAAGAAATGCGATCAAAAAAGCCAACGCTGCAATACTTTGCCGCATAGCAGCGCCCCAAATGGGAGAAACGCCCTCCTGCAGAACCATTTTATTGAACATCCAAGAGCTTCCAAAAACAAAGATGTTGGCAATAAAAGCAAGATACAGAAGGATTTTAGCGGGTCTGTTGCTCACTAAAGACCTTTGCCAGTGTTTTACCTGTCGTTCTGATATTATTCAGCCATGATTCATTAAGCGGATCAAGTGTTATGATCTTTGCATTGATCGCGCGGGAGATCACGTTCAGCTGTTCCGATGAAAACTCTTTTTGAACAAAAATAATATGAATATTCGTTTCTTTCGCATGTTCGATGAGATGCATAATTTCCTTGGTGGAGGGTGCTTTGTTCTCATGACGGATACTGATTTGCTGTATGCCGTAATCTCTAGAGAAATAACCCCAGGAAGGATGAAGCGTCAGGAACTGTGAACCTTGAAAGGGATCTAACTGAGCATGCAATTCCATATCTAATTTTCCGATATCACGAAGCAGGATGTCCAAATTAGATCTTAGTTCATTTTTTCTTTTGGGATAGAGCTTTGACAACTGTTCATAGATGCGCTCAGCGGCATCACTCATGATCTTGGGTGATAACCAGATATGAACATCACCGGGCATGATATCCTGCTCCTTAGCCATATCAACGGTCAGAATCTCAGGATGTTGAGCGAGATAGGGGTCGATATGCATTTTTTCAAAATTGAAATCCGGGTGGCCGTTCTTGACGTATAGTTTACATTCATGAAAATCACGAATCTGAGAGGCTGTTGGTGCATATGTAGGTGGTGCAGCCCCCGGCGGGATCATAATGGACACAGATGTCTCAGCCCCGGCAATGCGTTTGACGAGATAGGCCTGTGGTGGAATACTTACACAAATATCTGCAGTTGGCGCAATCTCGCAGGAGGCAATAAATAAGCTCATCAGAATAATGAGCAGGATGATGGGTATTTTGATTGTATTTTTCATATGATAATATACTTAAAGATCATTGGATGCGAAAACAATTTATTGTTGTAGAGCCGCGCTATAGCGATTAATATACATGATGGTCGTAAACATGCCATGGCGCGTCTCTACATCACGCATAATGGTTTATTTCGCTTTTGTTTTATCCGCTGTTTTTACTTACATTTACCACCGATGAAAACGAAATTTAAAATATTTAAATATACTCTTATTTTCCAGCTGTTTGCCTCTATTGCGTTGGCAGGAATATTAATTCCCATGGATAATGAGCAATCCAATCACCTCAAAGCATACGGAGTAGCCTTTTACGCGCTTGAAAGCGGTATGAACGTGGAATGGTTACTGAATTATCGCGGCGGTTCTTTCTATATTGATTATAGTGAAATGATAGAAAAAGAATGTTTGCTAAGAGATGTAACATATGAACGCATTTCCTCATCGGATTATGCGCGGATCAATACGGAGATCGAATCAAAAAATATGGCGATCATTTTGCTTGAAAAAGCACCCAAAATCGCAGTTTACACTCCGCCCAATAAGTTGCCATGGGACGATGCGGTAACGCTGGCACTGACTTACGCGGAGATCCCTTATGAGAAGATATACGATAAAGAAATATTGAATAATGCTTTAAAAGATTATGCTTGTGCCATAGAAAACTACACTGTATATTATCTTAATTTTCAAGTTGATGATGCTGTTAATGCAAAAATGATTGAAGATTCTATAGATCCAGAGCAGACAAAAGCTATAACATCAGGTGCTGATAATAGAACTGATGCTGATGTTAGTATAAAGAGTGAAGCATTTATATTGACAAATGACACCGGATTAAATC
>CAYPTO010000126.1:0-4701 GCA_964413625.1 uncultured bacterium | reverse complement strand
TAAACTTAATTGTTCGCTGGTATAAATTTATTATCAACACAAAATTTATAATTATTATTGGGCTTTGGGAATTACTTTCCCTTTACTTTCCGCTCATTTCCAGGAAGAGCTGTTTTTTGCCAAACTCTCGATCCTCGCCCTTTTTACATTGATAATTCCTTATTCCGTGAGTAAATTCATTTCATAATTACATGATCAGGATCTCCATTATGGGCTATAAAAAACTACAATTAAAATTACCTACTTCATATACAGATGATTATATCAAACAGATGATCCGTAAGCGTTTTCATTTGAATGAATTTTCTTTTCATATCGAGAAAAAAAGTCTCGATGCCCGTAAGAAAAACGATATCCACTGGCTTATAAATCTCGTCGTTTTCTCCCCCGCTTTTTCGGGTGAACAATATCCTTCACCACCTCCTTTGGATATTCCCTATAAACAACGCGAAGAATCGGTAGTCGTTGTCGGCAGCGGGCCGGCCGGATTTTTTTCTGCGCATATTCTGCAAAAAGCAGGCTTTTCCGTCACGATCGTAGAACGTGGCTCGGAAATAAAAAAACGTACCTTGTCTATCCAAACTTTGGAAAAGGACGGCGAATTCTCTCCGACTAACAACTACGCTTTCGGCGAAGGCGGTGCAGGTACTTTTTCGGACGGTAAATTGACCTCGCGTTCTAAGCACATTTCCCGTGAACGACATTTTATTTTAAGTGAATATGTCAAAGCCGGAGCACCCGAAGAGATCATGTACCTGGCGCATCCGCATTTGGGAACAGATAATTTAAAGATTATTGTTAAAAATCTCCGTGAAGTATTTCTAACGAACGGCGGCACGGTTCGTTTTGATACTCAACTGACTGATATCCATATTAAGAACGGACAGGTTACAAAAGTGATCTGCAACACGGGCGAATTGGATGCGGACCATGTGTTGATCGCAGCCGGGCATTCCGCTTATGATACCTATCGTATGTTACTGAAACGCGGCGTTCTTTTCCATACCAAACAATTCGCGATCGGCCACCGCATAGAACATTCCCGCACGCTGATCAATCTGGCGCAATGGGGACGAGAAGAACTGCCCGGAGTAAAAGCCGCCGAATATCGTTTATCAGCCAAAACTTCTGCCGGGCTGCCGGTCTATACTTTTTGCATGTGTCCCGGCGGACAGGTTGTCCCCGCCGCGGCATTTCCTCAAAAAAATATCGTCAACGGCATGAGCTATTATCAACGGAACGGGCAATACTCCAACGCCGCCGTTGTGGCAGGCATCTCGCCTGATACGCTACTGGGACATACCTGCACACCCGAAGAGATCCTGGATTGGATGGATGAGTTGGAAGAACGTTTTTATAACTATTCCGAAGATTACAGCATCCCGGCAACACGCGTAGCAGATTACACAAAAAAACGCCGAAGCGGTAAGCAACTTGAAAGTAGCTATCCTTTAGGTTTATTTACCGCATCTTTATATAACATGATACCCGAGGTCGTAAGTAAAGCACTGATCCAGGGATTAAAAAATTTTAACGGAAAGCTGGCAGGCTTTGACCAGGGTATCTTAATGGGTCTTGAAAGCAAGACCTCCTCACCGCTCCAGGCAGATCGCGAGTTGAACGGCCAAAGCCGGGGAATACGAAATCTCTACATTATCGGAGAAGGCAGCGGTTATGCGGGTGGCATTATTTCCTCTGCAGCAGACGGTATTCGTTGTGCGATGATACTATCAGAAGCCTGAAGCGAGAAGCGGGGAGTCGATAGGTCAATGTGTTGATATGTCGAGACTTGTGGGTTATTGTTTATTTAACTTTAATCTTTAATCTTGTTCTTGGGACATTACAAACCTTATATTTTTTAATTGTATTTAATTATCATGAGGGTCAATATGAAAAAAATATATAGGATTATTTATCTGATCGCAGTAGTGCTCTTTATCGGCACACTCGTTTATAAACAATTTACCATGAGTAAAAACTATAACAAATTCCCCTACCTTGAATACAGTATAGCAGATCTTCAAAAAGGGTACGAAACCGGGGATTTTACAATTCAAGATGTCACCAGAGCTTACCTTAATCGTATTGAGGACATTGATGACGGCGGTCCGGAACTCAATGCCATAATCCACATTAATCCGGATGCTATGGTCATTGCCAAGGAATTGGATCAAGAATTACAGCAAGGACATATTCGTTCGGTTTTACACGGCATTCCCATTGTTTTAAAGGACAATATTGACACCCGGGATAAAATGCCCACCACGGGCGGATCACGTGCACTTAAAAGATCTTATCGTCAGCAGGATAGTTTTGTGGCTAAGCAGCTCCGTGATGCGGGCGCAATTATTATTGGCAAAGCCAATCTCAGCGAATGGGCGAATTTCCGCGGCGAATTATCCTCCAGCGGCTGGAGCGCCGTAGGCGGACAGACTAAAAATCCCTATATTACCGATCGCAATCCCTGCGGCTCTTCCTCCGGATCTGCCGTGGCCGTTTCGGCGAATCTCAGTATGTTGGCCATCGGCACAGAGACCAACGGATCCATTGTATGTCCTTCTCATGCCAATGGTATTGTGGGGATCAAACCCACGGTTGGACTTATATCGCGCTCGGGCATTATTCCCATCTCCCGGACGCAAGACACCGCCGGTCCCATGGCACGAACTGTACGTGATGCGGCCTTATGTTTGAATGTACTTACGGCTCAGGATCCTAATGATACTAAGACCATGCAGAAAAATCGGGTTGTGCAGGAAGATTACACCGAATTTCTAAATGAAGATGGTCTTTATGGCAAACGCATCGGATACCTGACCACATTCAAAGGTATCAATTACAAGGTGGACGCGCTCATGGATTCTGCCATTGCCGATATAAAAGCACAAGGTGCCAAGATCATTGAGATCGGTCCTATTATTGATGACGCTACAGACAATGCCTCATTCGAGATCATGCTCTACGAGTACAAGGACGGATTAAATAAGTACTTTGCTTCACTCGGTCCGAATGCACCGATCAAGAGCCTGGAAAAGCTGATCGAATTCAATAAAAACAACCCTATCGAAATGGAATTCTATAATCAGAAATATCTTGAAATGGCACAGGAAAAAGACGGATTGGATTCCGATGGATATCAAAACGCCCTGCGCAAGATGTTAAAAGGCAGTCGCAAAAAAGGCATGGATCGGATCATGAATGATAATGATCTTGATGCCATTATTGCACCCACGGGAACTCCCGCATGGAAAACAGATCATACGAATGGAGACAGCTTCCAGTTTGGTTCTTCTTCCCCCGCTGCAGAATCGGGTTATCCTAATATTACCGTTCCCATGGGTTATATTGATGAATTGCCTGTCGGACTCTCCATATTTGGCCGTGCTTGGAGCGAGGATGTTCTGATCGGGATCGCGTATGCTTACGAACAAATATCAAAAGTGAGGCGCTCACCTGAATTCAAAGATAATTGAAAAGAATTGATACAAACCACAGATTACAGGTCACTGATCATTCCCCTCGCTTAAGTTACGGAGGACAGACCGATCACAGATCACCGGTCACCGGTTACAAATCAAAAAGTAAGGATACTTTTTCTCCTCATCATTTTCAATATATTCAAAAAAAAGAGATATTTTTTTGAGACATTATCCTTACGAATTAAATATATTTTCCGCCATATCGTAAGAACATCGCACTAATAAGCCATTTCCGGCCTTACTCGCTTTTATAGCTATTATGCCTATATATATCTGTTTTTCTTTCATTTCACCTTGATTAAGCTTATTATTTTAATAATCAAAATAAACACAGGAATTTATTTCCAGGAAACAAAGTGAGGTCACATTATGATCGAAGTTAAAAATCTTATGCATTCGTATGAAAAGAACAACGAATACGCCGTGAATGATATCAGCTTTGATATCGAAAAAGGTGAGATCTTCGGATTTCTCGGTCCGAGCGGTGCCGGAAAATCCACAACCCAGGGTATTCTTGCGGGATTGCTGGAACTGCAAAAAGGTGAGATCATCATTGATGGAGAAGCTCGTCGTGGACATCCCAATAAGGCTTTTTTCAATCGTATCGGTGTGGGTTTTGAACGTCCGAACGTTTATAAAAAACTAACGGCACTGGATAATCTTAAATTCCATGCTTCCCTCTATGACCGCGAAACCGAAGATCCCATGACAGTATTGGAATGGGTTGGATTAAAGGACGAAGCCAAGAAAAAAGCAGGTGCTTTTTCCAAAGGTATGATGCAGCGCATCGGATTTGCACGCTCTATGATAAATAAGCCGGATATCTGGTTTTTGGATGAGCCGACCATGGGATTGGATCCAAGTACGGCTAACAGTATCAAAAGCATTATTAAAAGAAAACAAAAAGAAGGTACAACTATCTTTTTGACCACCCATAACATGTTCGTGGCCGATGAGCTATGTAATCGAGTGGCTTTCATTGTGGAGGGTAAGATCGTCGCAATGGATACGCCTAAAAATCTCAAATTGAAACACGGGAAACCAACCGTGACTGTAGAATACCTTGAAGACAGAGAATTGAAATCCGCCTCAATGGGTATGGAAGAAAAAGATAAAAAAGCATTGGAAAAGTTCATTACCGAACATGATGTAAAAACCATTCACTCCGGCGAACCGACCCTTGAAGAGAAACGGCAAGGCTCCGGCGCGCTGAGCGCCTTCG
>CAYPTO010000125.1:0-4745 GCA_964413625.1 uncultured bacterium | reverse complement strand
GGAACTTGTATGCTAGGTTGGTTCCAAACACGCAAGATCATGACACTTTTAGATATTAAAGCACCCAAAAAGCCAATGCTGGTAATTACTTTGGGTTATTCCGGACATACTAGTATCCGTGATAAGAAACGTAAAAAATTGGATGAAGTAAGAAAATACATTTAGCAATTGTTAACTTTTTCTGTTTTATATCCCGAAACATAATAGATCTGAGTTTACATCGAATGTACCGACCGGATGCATCGCATCTCTACACACTCTACCCAATACTCCAAACTTTCATGCTTTAAAATTATTGCTCATAGAAAAAAGGCTCGACATTCTTCTTCGCTACCTTCTTCAACCTTTTTCGCTAAAGCTTCGCAGGTCAAGAAAGCTTTGCAGAATAAATGTCGAGTTTCTTAATTTCTTAATAACCGATTAGCAATTTCTAGTCACTTGTTACGACCTTCCATCCGGAGCTCTGAATCTGTTTTAAGATATCACCGTTGCGATAAATAAATAAAGCTTCCACTCCCTTCAGAGATTCAATAAATTCCAATCCTTTGGTCTTTCCAAGAACAATGGCTGCCGTTGCAGCTGCATCTGCCAACATGCAATTATCTGCAATAACGGTAACAGACGTTACATCATGTTTTATTGGGTAGCCGGTTTTTGGGTTTATCAAATGAGAATATCGCTCACCGTTCTCTTCGTAAAATTGTTGGTAGTCTCCTGATGTTGCGCAGGACTTTTCATGAATGATTATTGTTTCGGCCGATTTTTGATTCCCAATATTGGACTCATCCGGAACCGCAATACCTATCAACCAGGGTTTGCCATTTCTGGTTCCTCTTGTTCTAACCTCGCCTCCGATCTCAACCAGCACATTTTCGTATCCGATCAATGCCAATTCTCGCACTACTACATCAACACCAAAACCTTTAGCTATTGCCGAATAATCCAGTTTAAGATCGGGATCTAGTTTTAATAAGGTATTTTCCACAAGATGAAGTTTGTCCATCCCCACATGCTCCATCGCGGCTTCAAGTTCCGCTGAAGAGGGTCTTATATTTAAACCATCATCACCAAAGCCCCATAAACGAACTAATTCCTTTACCGTCGGATCAAAAGCTCCATTGGATTTTTGGTACACATATTCAGCCACTTGACTTACCAGCATAAACTCATTTGATATGGGAAATACCTCGGTTTTATGAAAGTTATTAAATTGGGATATCTCACTTTCGGGATCATAGGTGTTTAAACCATGATTTACTTTTTTTAACGCAGTATTGATAGCAGTTTCGATACGATCGAGATCTTCTTCCGAACTTACCCCTGATACTTTGACGGTATAGAAGGTTCCCATGGTACTTCCCTGTATATTTAATAAGGTCTCCCGACTGCAGGAGCTTAAGGCAAGTATAATGATGATAAAAGGTATAAATATTTTTTTTTGTAATATCATTTTTCATCCATATTCAAATAATTTTTACGTTGAAATTTACACTTATTTTTTGCATTATCAAACACCTTGAATAAACAGGAGAGATTATGCGGAGATTTTACATTATGGCCATCTTTATCATTATGACAATTTTATCTTTTAGCGGATGTGCCACTAAATCATTAAAATATGATTCATTAACCAATATCATGAAAGATGCAGTAGCAGATTCAGCTTGGCCGGGGGGCGTAATGCTGATAGGTCAGGGCGATAAGATCATCTATCATGAGGCTGTTGGCTATCATACTTATGCTAAAAAACAAGCAACAAAGAAAGATGATATATTTGATCTGGCTTCAATATCCAAGGTTGTAGGAACAACATCGGCTGTTATGAAATTGGTGGAAAGCGGCCAACTTTCACTTGATGATCCTGCCGTTAAATTTCTTCCTGAATTACAGGGCCCCAATGAAATTCAAACGGCATTAAAAAAGACCATAACTATCCGACATCTTTTGACACACACAGCAGGCTTTGAGCCTTTTAGATTATTTTATGAAATGAATTGCTCAATTGAAGCCCGTTGGGACAGTGTATTTCAATCTGAGCTCAAGACTAAACCCGGAACAAATACGGTTTATTCCGATATTGGTTTAATGGTAATGGGTAAAATCGTAGAAAGTATTACGGGAATGCGACAAAATGAATATCTTGAACAAGTCGTATTCGCGCCTCTAAAAATGAAAGATACAGAATATTTACCTAACCCCGCTTTGTTGGATCGTATCGTACCTACTGAGATCATTAATAAAAATCTTATACATGGTTATGTCCATGACGAGAACACTCACAGTCTTGGAGGTGTTGCCGGACACGCCGGACTTTTCTCAACCGCACCGGACCTTAGCCGTTTCTGCCGCATGATGTTGCATAAAGGACAATTGGACGGTATTAGAATATTTAAACCTGAAACAATTAAATTATTTACAACACGTATTGATCCCAATAGCTCTCGCTGTCTTGGCTGGGATAGCCCGGAAGGAGAAAGTTCGGGCGGAATATATATTTCACCTCACAGTTTTGGCCATACAGGTTACACAGGTACCTCACTCTGGATTGATGTAGAAAATAATGTATATGTTATCTTGCTCACCAATGCAGTACATCCAAATCGTTCTTACAAATATCCCAATTATTTTGACTGGCGGCAATTACTGCATTCAGCCGCTTATGAAAAACTGGGATTAACAAAACGAAATCCCGAAGTACACTTGAAAGAACGATGGGTAGAAAAATTTGGAATTAAAAGATAATTAGATAAAAAAAATATCTTCTATAATACCTTGAAATACTTAAAAGATTGGAAAAACCGATCTGTGCCCAAAGAAAAAGAATAACCGACAATTATTACCTTAAAGATTACCTGCCTTATTATTTTGGCTCTTCCGGAAAATAATTGGAAAGTAAAGGAAAAGTAATTTCCAAAGCCCAACGATAATTATAAATTTTGTGTTGATAATAAATTTATACTAGCGAAAAATTAAGTTCATCAAAGAGTATTCTGTTGCAAATTCAGCTAATTCAGTCCGTCGGCTGAGGAACGAAAGCTTTGTAGCATACGGACATAGTAAAAGACAAAACCCCATAGGAGCGAAACATCTTGTGGAGCTATTTACGCGGGTAAAACGCAAGATCTCAAATGGTCTGTGGGAAGGATTTAATTCAAAAATACAGCAGATAAAAATGGTCGCAAGAGAATTTAGAAGTTTTAGAAATTATAGGGTCTCTGTCCTTTTTTATCTCGGTGCTTTAGGTGTGAATCCATAAGAATTCCTGAAGAGCTATTATTTTTAACAATATTTTGTATTTTTGAGTCTTATTAATCAAATAATCATTTGGGCAAAAGCCCTTTTTTCATTACATTTTGCCTTGGCATGATATCAATTTCTCACTATAAACGGTATTTAAGGAGAGCATAAGAATGATAAATATTATCTGGCTTGCCATGATTATTATTGGTGTAGCCGTTGCTGCTGTTAGATGTCTGGGGATAACCTTAACTCCACTTGGTATTTATTTAGCTCCAAGCTTCGAACCTTTAAGTCAATTGACAAACTCAGTATTTGATTATTCAAAATTCGCTGTTGATTTGGCATTAGGTCTTGTGGGTTTAATGGCCCTATGGCTGGGAATTATGAAAATCGCTGAGAAATCAGGTCTTATAAATGTTATAGCACGCGGATTAAAACCAATAATGATTCGACTTTTTCCTGAAATTCCACCTGAAGATCCGGCTATGGGTTCTATCATCATGGCTCTATCGGCAACCATGCTTGGACTGGGAAATGCTTCTACTCCACTTGGCCTAAAAGCTTTTGCTGATATGCAAAAATTGAATAAACATAAAAATATTGCTACCAATGCTCAAGTTACATACATGGCAATGAGTACTTCCAGTGTAACGATTATTCCGGCAACCATCATTGGAATTCGTACCGCAGCCGGCTCATCGAATCCATCAGAGATCATTGCACCGGTTATAATCGCTACGGTTGTTTCAACGACTGTCGCTGTGACAGTTTCCAAATTGCTTCAAAAACTTCCAAGGTATCAGGTTGCAAATTATATTAAAGAAGGCGATGAGGAGGTAACCAATGAAGAATCTTAAAAATAAGATTATCCTTTTTGTTGTCCTTGCAATTCTTGTTGCATCATTTATCCTTTTTTCATTTGCAGATGTGATGCAAGTGATCTCGGTATTGGCCATTCCTATGATTATTGTTTTCATCCCGATTTACGGTTATGCAAAAGGAATTAAGGTCTATGAGGAATTTACCGAAGGGGCAAAAGAAGGCTTTCAAGTCGCCCTGCGTATTATCCCTTTCCTAGTTGCTATCTTTTTAGCCATTTCGGTTTTTCGCTCATCAGGTGCAATGGATATTCTGACTTGGATCATTTCACCGATCACAAGTAAGATAGGCATGCCCGGTGAGGTAGTTCCCATGGCTCTCATGCGGCCATTATCGGGAAGTGGTGCTCTGGGTATCATGTCGGAGTTGATCAAGACACACGGTGCAGATTCGTTCATTGGTCGCTTAGCTTCAACTATGATGGGATCGACCGAAACAACATTTTATATTATTGCCGTTTATTTCGGTTCAATTAATGTAAAGCAAACCCGGCACGCACTACCGGCTGCTTTAACTGCCGACTTGGCAGGCATGATCGCATCTGTGATCGTATGCCATGCGGTTTTTGGATAAAATTATTAACAAATAGATAAAAAGTGCCGCTGAAATCAGCGGCACTTTTTAAT
>CAYPTO010000124.1:0-4776 GCA_964413625.1 uncultured bacterium | reverse complement strand
GCAAAGGTTCCATGTATTCATGAACAGTCGTGATCAGATTATCATAGACTTCAACGGGAACATTATCACCATCCAGGGCCATCTCGATACATGAATCATAGCCTCTGGCTTTTGCGTAGAAAATGTCTTTCTTTATTGAACCGCGATAAGTGGCTGCTGAGGTATTTTTAAATTTATCAAATGTACCGTACATTCCTTTGAACGCACCGCGACGAATTTCTGGATCCTTTGATTGCAGTAATGCAGAATAACGACCATAGGATAGTTCGATCATATCACCATCATCATCTTTGACTTTTGGAAATTCGATATCCGCTTGTGTTAAAGCCTCACGAATATTGCTAAACTCACTGCCCATCTGACCGGCCATAGAAAGAAGTTCTTCTTCTCGTTCCGATAAAATATGCTCTTTTTGACGAACCATATCATCAAATGCGTGTTCGTATTGTTTTAAATAATCGGATTGTTCAACAAGCTGACTCAATTTTTTTGTGGGAATCTCTTGAATTTCCGGCCACAAGAAAGCGCGTTCCTGATAAAACTGTTGATTCATGCTGGCTATTCTACCAGCCAAGGCCTGACTGGTTGTATTTTTAGTATCCTGATCTTTTAAAAGATGTGATGATACATAAAGCAGATCCAGTTTTTTTTCAAGTTCTTCGGATTCTTTTAGACATTTTTCAAGATTTTTACTCTTTATCAATCTACCCTTATATTTCTTGAGATGATCAATTTTGCTTTCAACATAAGCATAATCCTTCTCCCAGGCGTCTGTTGTAGGGTAAATGTCCGCCAAATTCCAGCGGTACTGTTCATCGATCTCATCGCGGGTCGGTATTTGCTTTGATTTGTCCATTTCACCGGCAATGGCAACAGACAACAACAAAGCAACGATCGTGATCAAGCTCATCAGTCGTTTCATACGTTTTTCCTCTTTTTAATAATTCCGCACCTTTCAGCAAGAATGAACAATAAATATACACAATTTATGAGACTAGAGTAAAAGAAAAATATATTTTTAATTTCTTTATTTTATTGGTATTTACTATTACTTACGTTCATTTTTAAAAAATTTTAATAGCTGAAGTTTGCGCGAAACAAATGAAAATATAAATTTAAATCTACATATTTCCTAAAAGGCAATTGCTTTAAAATGACTGCCCCTTTCAGCGGTCGAAAAGTTGAAAGGTTGAAGCATCGAACATTTTTTCATATATTTTACGGTAATTCCAAATATCTTAGGAAGTTTATGAACATTGAAAAATTAAAATTAGTCGAACAAGAATTCCTGGCAAAATTTCCTGAGAGTTTTAACTCTCCTGAAATGATCGAGATAGGTAAAAAACATAAAATGAATAAAATGGTAGAATTTGCTCAAGAGCATTTTTCTCCGGATAAATTTGACAAACCGGAGGTGATCGTACAGGATATGATCGCTATGGTAACGAAATCCTCAATGGTTTCATTATTTGAAAAGCCCAAATATCGTGATTATGTGAAAACCATGGCGTTTGAGCAAAAAGAATTTTTAGTTTCTTCATTGTATGAGTTTTTACATGGTAACCAAGAAAAGGGTTTTTCTATGATGGTCGAGATCCTAGATCAAGTAAAATTAGCCAAATGGACCTTAATAACCGTCTTTGGTGTTTATTATTATCCTACAAAGGAGATTTTCGTCAAACCAACTACTACAAAGAACATTATTGCCTATCTGGAATTGAATGATCTTGTTTACAAACCAAGACCCACTTATGATTTTTATAAAAAATATAGAGCTTACATCAACAAAATGAAAAAACAGGTGGATAAATCCCTCTCTCCCAACAATGCGGCTTTTACGGGATTTTTGATGTTTAGTATGTAAGATTGTCGAAACGTTGAGAGTTGATAGCCGATAAAGAATATCTTGAGAGTGGTGTAGAGACTTAATGCATTGCATCTTTACAATATATTTTTATCAAAATGTTTTTTTCGAAGGGCACACTGCGCTCTTCGAGCGAAGTTAAGATAGAAATCTTTTATTTGAAAAAGCTTTACCTGAACTAGACTTTAAATATTTCTCAAACCGCATGGCTTTTAATCTATTGTTAAAAGCACAATACCATTCAATTTCCCAAGGTCTATATTGTGATGTGTGTTTACAATCACCTTGATTATGTGCTACTAACCTTTTTCTTAAGTCAGAAGAATAACCGGTATATGTTTTACCAGAATTTATTTTGCTTCTCAAAATATATACATAGTACATGATCGAATGTATCTGAAATAATAATAAATTTCATTGAATATTATTAAGGTGTGATAGGAATCACAAATAGTGGCCTGCCACGCGCTGCGCCATACCGTAGTCCCATTAAGGGACGAAGGTTGGAAGCTCGAAGAATTGTGAGAATGGAGTTATGGATCTGCCCATTCTTCGTTCCGACATATCGGAACTTCGAAGGGCACACTGCGCTCTTCGAGCGAAGTTAAGATAGAAATCTTTTATTTGAAAAAGCTTTACCTGAACTAGACTTTAAATATTTCTCAAACCGCATGGCTTTTAATCTATTGTTAAAAGCACAATACCATTCAATTTCCCAAGGTCTATATTGTGATGTGTGTTTACAATCACCTTGATTATGTGCTACTAACCTTTTTCTTAAGTCAGAAGAATAACCGGTATATGTTTTACCAGAATTTATTTTGCTTCTCAAAATATATACATAGTACATGATCGAATGTATCTGAAATAATAATAAATTTCATTGAATATTATTAAGGTGTGATAGGAATCACAAATAGTGGCCTGCCACGCGCTGCGCCATACCGTAGTCCCATTAAGGGACGAAGGTTGGAAGCTCGAAGAATTGTGAGAATGGAGTTATGGATCTGCCCATTCTTCGTTCCGACATATCGGAACTTCGAAGGGCACACTGCGCTCTTCGAGCGAAGTGTGGAGGTGCCGGGAATCGAACCCGGGTCCAAAGCGGAGACCAAGATGCTTTCTACGTGCGTAGGACGTTGAGCTTTCTTATCTGATCTACCTCAAGGTCCAAACATAGATCAAACCAGGTCACAGTTTTTAACATCATGTACGCGACCAAGACATGATGCGAGTTTGTGAAATGGCGTCCACTCCGTACCCACAAACAAAGCGCGGGTGAACGGCTACTTAATTAATTAAGCAGCGTATGCATAATTGTCTGCATTTAAAAAGAATTTCAGATTGATTAACGTGGGATCCTGAACACCACGACACGCTTACATTTCGACCTATCCGTCCTGTCGAAACCTTTACACCCCCAGTGTCAAAAAGCTGATAAATATAGGGTTTAACTCATGAAAAGTCAAGAAGTTGCAATATAACAAAAAGAAATGTTGCTTAATCTCTTTAAGTACTTGACTATAATTCCCAAGCTAAGTATAGAAGGTGTAAAATATTTTGTGTAAATGGCAACTATCTAGTGACTGGTATCTAGCGAGATTTCCGAGCAAGGATTAATGATATATGATTTTAAACTACTTTGAATATCGGTGTTCCTTGTTCGGTGTTCGATATTCAAGGACCCCCCTTCTCCACCTCGAAAATTGAAACATAACAGAAACGGGCCAGCATACTGAGCCCCTACTTTTTACTTTTTACTTTTTACTTTAATCTTTATACTTACAAAAATGCCCTTGTTCTTCAACAAAGGCGTTTTGGGAGTGGCTCCGGCCGGAATCGAACCAGCGACACAGGGATTTTCAGTACTCTGTCCTATACTGATTATCAATTAGTTATGAGCTTAGGTGACCAAAAAGTGACCGGTATTGTATTTTGGTGTTAATATTCTATTTAACAGGTGTTTACGAGATAATTATTAAAGTAACTGCTTATTCGGAGTTTATTGGATATTGTAAAGTAAATCGGTTATAGATATCCAAAGCCTGTTCACCAAACCAATTCGGTTTCGGATCTGCATTAGGCATTAAAGGTTCACCGGTTGATCTGTTGAATATGCCATAGGAAAAGATCGTTGCAATAATATCAACTCGATTGTCGATAGAATGTCCTCTACTCTCCCAGTAGCTCTGGATGATTTTCATGTACGCCGAAGCATAAAGCAGATTTATTCTGTCATTTTCGAGTTTATCAATGATCTCTTTGGGAGATTGGCCAACAGATAAAACATCCTCATACTTCTTCCCGGGATAAAACTCTGATGTACTGTCAGCTAACTGACATTCAATCCAATAGGCTGTCTTCATCTTCACCTGGCAAAAACCAATAGAACTGTTCTGATCTTTCTTGGCTAAATAATCATCAAAATACACATCTTGCCAATTATAGTTATTGGTTCGTTCTACGTATATGATCGCTTTGAGAAAATCAGGATTGATATTAAAGGTTTTTGATGCGCATTCGATATTGGATTTTTGCTCTTCTAATTTTGCAAGGGTTGTATCGGGATGTTCGGCGTTAAGAAGAAACGGAAGAGCACTTATAACAATAATGAAAATCAATTTAGGTAATGTAGGGGACGGTCGCGACCGTCCCTTACACATGTTCTTATGTTTGACCTTTTTAATCATTTAAGCAAGGTCACCTTTTGATAATCAACAAAGCTTTCAGTTCCATTCACAGCTTTTGCGGTAAATCTTACAAGGTAAATTCCGCTGGAATATTGATCGGCATTCCAGGTGGCAGAATGATTCCCTGCATACTGATTAAAGAAAAACTCTTTAACCAAGTGTTTAACTGTTTAACGTCAGCCTAAAGTGGACAGTTTGAGGTAAGAAATTAAGAGACACTTT
>CAYPTO010000123.1:0-4781 GCA_964413625.1 uncultured bacterium | reverse complement strand
CTAAAAAGACTTTTTTGGTGGATAAAGCAATTGGGCGAGCTTTGGGACTAGTTATCGGAAATTTGCGTTCCGGTATACAAAATGCTGAGGAAGCAAAATTATCACAAGGGAAAAATAATTTCAATATTGCGTATAAGAACATGAATGAGCTTGGAAGAATATTGCTGGAAAGAATAAGCATGGTCCGGGATCAACAACAGGGGAATGCATCGGGGATGGAATTCTATATGCAACAATTACAGCAAATGGCCGGGCAGCAACAGCAAATAAATTCTTCCATGCCGCAACCGGGAATGAACGGAAGTCCCGGATCTTCCATGATGGACCAACTTGCTAAAATGGCAGCTCGTCAGCAAGCCTTACGGCGTTCTTTGAAACAAATGCAGCAAAGTATGTCCGAGGGTAATGGCGCAAAGCGTATGACGGGTGATCTTGACCGTATTGCTAAGGATATGGAAGATGTGATCAACCAAATGCGAAAGAACCAAGTTAATCGCCGGACTATCATGCGTCAGGAAAAGATCGTTCAGCGATTGTTGGATGCCAGTCGATCCGCAACCTCCCGGGATTATAAAAAAGAACGGAAATCGACAAGCGCTAAAGAGATACAGCGTGATAATCCTTTAGGTTTGCCGGGTGATCTCGGTGATCATGAATCTTTGATCAATGCGATACGCCGAGAGGTTCGGAACTCCGAATTGACAACTCGTGAAAAACAAGAAATGGAACGCTATCTGGAATCTTTGCTTGAGCAGCAAGCGACAAAGGGGATAAATAAATAAGCATGAAACGTTTGGTTTACATCTGTGTTTTGATCTCACTTGTGATGCTGACATCGTTATGGGGGCGTGATAGCATCCGGGAAAATAATTATCATCGAGCAATGAGCTTTGAAAAAAGCGGAGAATACAGCAAAGCCGAATCGCTTTATGTTGAATTATATACAAGCCATCCCGATAATTTTATTTATTTTACACGCTATAAAAATATGCTGATCCAACAACAGAAGTTTGAAACCTTGCTTCCGGTGATTGAAAAACGTGTAAAAGAACGGGCTTACGACAGATACCTTAAGCTTGAACTTGCCGTTCTTTATTTTACTTTAGGCGAAAGTTCGAATGCCGAAGAAATATTCAGATCCGTTTTTAAAGATATTTCATCAAGCATGCAGAATTCATATGCTACCAGTATATATCAGAATGTTATTGAATATGGACAGGGGAACAATTGTTTTAAGATCATAGATCAACTACGTGGGATCACCGGAAATCCGGAATTATTGGTCCGCTACAGTTTTATTACCTCATTAAGATATCGGAATTGGGAGGAGGCGGTAAAAGAGATCCTTGTAATCTTGGAAACCAACCCTGCTAATCTTAGATATGTTCGCTCGGAACTGTTTCGTTATGATCCTTCATCCGATCTTTATCAGAGAATCATTAAGGGTATATCGGGACAAAACAGTCCGGAGGGGAAAGAATTGCTATCAGAAATATATATTTATCTCAATGATCTTCAATCCGCTTTCGAAATATTAAGTCGCGACAATTCAGATATAAGCATGCAAAAAGCCATGTTAAAATTTGCCAATCGTATGTATAAGCGCGGTGAATTCAATATCTCGCTAAAAGCTGCAACATGGACCCAAAAAAGTACCGAGGATGATAATTTAAAGATAACAATGGCGCTATTGGCACCTCGATCCAAAGAGCAGTTATTTTATAGATCGATCCAGGAACCTGCGTTGATTTTTGTACCTTACGCCTCGGATTTCACCAATATAAAATTTAGATCTTTTAATACCGAACAAGCACTTTTGATAGAATCAGCGTATTCGGATTACGATTCATTATCTATGTTCCCGGGTGTTCCCGGTGATATGGCACGTATGCGAAAGGCAGAGATCTCTTATATGATCTACCAGGATTTTGATAAAGGGTTAAACGAATTTCTTGCTTTGGCAAATAATATGAACACGGAAATACGCAGAAATGTCATCTCAAAAATATCAGAGTTATATTTGGCTAAAGGGGAATATAAAAAAGCAGTTTCATTTTTAAAAAATGCAGGAAATAAATATCGTTTAATGGTTCATGAAGAAGATCAATTATTACCGCAAAGTCTCTTTGTTTCCATTATAGCGGGGAATATGGATTCTTTAACTCAACGAACAATGGATGTACTTGCGATGTTGCCCAAGGATGATCCTCTTTACAATGACGTATTATCTTTTAGCGGTTTTATCAACATTGTTGCCAAAGATACGCTTTATCGGGATGATTGGTTGGAAGGAGAACGCTATTTGTTACAAAACAATCTGGCTCAAGCCGGACAGGTATTCAAAGCGTTGCTTGATAAAAAATCTCCCGCGATGACAATTTATGCTCTACGTTATCTGGATTGCCTAAATATTCTTCATGATACTGAGTCGGAAAGTATATTTTGGGAAAATTATTCTCAAAATTTACTGGAAACGGATATGTCCGACTATTTTATGATCCGACATGCGGAATTTTATGAAAAAGTACAAAAATATGAAATTGCCATTGAACTATTTGAAAAATATTTACTATCTTACCCAGAGAGCATGTATTATGAAACTATTCGAGAATATATAAGACAACAATATTCAACAGGTGCACCATGATCGATATAATAAAACAGAAAGAACTGATCAACGCAGCATTGGAAGTGCGAGAAAACGCATATGCTCCTTATTCAAATTTTAAGGTTGCTGCAGCGCTTTTATGTGCAGACGGTGAAATCGTTACAGGGGTCAACATAGAAAGCAGCAGTTACGGTTTATCCGTTTGTGCTGAACGAAATACAATTGCAGCGGCTGTTGCGAAAGGTAAAAGAGATTTCACTGCAATGGCAGTGACCAGTCGGAACGGTGTAACACCATGCGGCGCTTGTCGTCAGGTGATCTTTGATATCTGTGGAGACATTGACATTGTTCTTGGTGATGAAAAAGGGAATATTCAGGATACAACGACGACAAAAGTATTATTACCCGAGGCTTTTGGCCAAAAAGATTTGGGACAAGAATAGCTATGGAAAAAAATCTTATTATTGGAATTGCAGGTGGTAGCGGATCCGGAAAAACATCGGTAGCTAAAGCGCTCGTTAAAGATATGCATCTCAACGGGACAATTATTATTGAGCAAGATTGGTATTACAAAGATCTGGCTCATTTGCCTCAGGAAGAGAGAATGAAATGGAATTTCGATCATCCGAATTCTGTGGAATTTGATTTGTTGATCAAAGATCTGAGAGCAATAGTAAGCGGAAAAACCATAGAAGTTCCTCAGTATAATTATGTAACTCATTCTCGTACAAAAGAGACCTTGACCATTTCACCGCAGAAGGTGATTATCGTTGAAGGTATCATGGTTCTCTACGAACCATCATTACGCGAACTTTTGGATATTAAATTATTTGTTGACACAGATCCCGATATTCGTTTTATCCGAAGATTAAAACGCGATATTTATAAACGGGGTAGAGCAATAGATAATGTAATTGATCAGTATATGCAAACGGTACGACCCATGCATGAAACTTTTGTTGAACCCAGCAAACGTTTTGCCGATGTGATCATACCCGAAGGCGGGAAAAATAAAGTAGCAATAGATCTTTTACGTACAAAGATCACTTCATTATTAAAAAGCTAGGGACAATTATGCAATCAGGATGGCGCCCTCAAAATGGTTATATTGAAGTTATTTGCGGTTCTATGTTCAGCGGTAAAACGGAAGAATTGATCCGTCGTCTTCGTCGTGCACAGATAGCAAAACAAAAAGTAGTGGTTTTTAAACCCAAGATCGACAATCGATTTCATAAAGAAAAGATCGTTTCCCACAGTAAGCAAGAGATCCAAAGTATTGTGATCAAAGATGCCGAAGAAATTCTTCAGCATACGGTTTTTGCTCAAGTGATCGGAATTGATGAAGCGCAGTTCTTTGATAACAATCTTATTGAGATAGTGCAGAATCTTGCAGACAGCGGCAAACGTGTGATCATTGCCGGTTTGGATATGGATTATAAGGCTGTCCCATTTGAACCAATGCCTCAATTGTTGGCAATTGCAGAAGATATTACCAAGATGCATGCTATTTGTATGCGTTGCGGTGCTCCGGCCAACTATACTTATCGTATGACCTCTTCAAAAGAACGTGTTGTTGTAGGTGCAGGTGAAGTTTACGAAGCCCGCTGTCGTCACTGCTACGAATCGCCGGATGAAAAGGATGAAATGAAGGCAAAAGAAAAGAAGAACGAACAAAAAGCAGGGAATATTGACATATAAGAAGGCCTGACTTTTTTCTACGCTACGATCATCGAAAGCTTACAGTGCTTTAAGAAAGCAACAATGAACAAATACGATATATTCGTGGGATATGAAGTGTTGATGGGTCATAAATATTGGGAATCCCAAATTTTTGAATGCTTTTTTATACCATATGAAGTAAGAAAATTTTCTTGGTGAATCCTTTACGGATCTGAGATCAGAACCAAGGAATCACTTTGGTTTAAGAAAAGGAAGAGGAATTCAATTTACAGATCATTTTTTGGCCAAATAATCTCGAATTTTGATATTAAGCTACAAATTAACTTGAATTCATGCTTTTGCTTGACTAAATTCATTGCTGGAAATTTTTTTTATAAATGCTCTTCTTGTTTTTTTGTTGTCAATTATCATTCCATTGGACATTTTTTGAAGGTCTTTAGTTAAAACAGAATTTTTTATTTTTACAATATATTCTTTTTCATGATTAAACGAA
>CAYPTO010000122.1:0-4819 GCA_964413625.1 uncultured bacterium | reverse complement strand
TATAAGGCAGTTGTTTCAAAAAAAGCTGCTCAAAAATCGATCGATAAACTTAGGAAATTAGGTGCTACAGTAAGTATGGGTGAATTACAGTGGGGTTCTCATGTACAGGGACAGAAAACCTATTATAAATGGGTATTCTATTCATTCTTTACTCCCCTGTCGGCAACCATGTTCGCCTTACTGGCATTCTTTGTTGCATCGGCCTCCTATAGAGCATTCAAAATCCGTAATGCTGAAGCAACGGTTCTCTTGGTTTCAGGTATCCTGATCATGCTTGGACGTGTTCCTCTTGGCGCATATTTAACCGCCTGGACACAGAAAATCCCCTGGCTCTCATGGCTGCATTTGCCAATCATCCAGGAATGGCTCTATCAATATCCAAATGCTGCAGGTGCCCGCGCCATTATGATCGGTATCGGACTCGGTATCGTCGGTACCTCCCTGCGAGTGATCCTGGGTATTGAAAAATCATTTATGGGAGGGGACTAAAATGGCTAAATCAAAATTTGGTGAAAAGTTCATAAGTTTTCTCGAGAAATTAGACAGTCTGGATCGACGTATCATTTTCTTGATTATCGGTCTTGTTGTTCTTATTCCTCTTTTGGTTCCCTTGGGTCTCCCTATTGAAACCACACAATTAACGGAAGATGCATTTTATGCTATCGATGCTCTGCCTCAGGATGCTGTGGTATTGTTGTCCTTCGAATACGGTCCATCAACAAAACCTGAGATACATCCTATGGCTATCTCAGTGCTTCGTCATTTGTTCTCAAAAGGAAATAAAGTCATTGTCATGTGCTTATGGCCTGACGGACTTTTCATGGCAAATGAAGCCCTGGATCTGGTAGCTCGCCAGGAGTTCGGTTTAGAATACGGTGTTGATTATGTCAATCTTGGTTATCGTCCGGGAAACGAAGCTATTATCAAAGGTATTACTAAAAGCTTTGAAGCTAACTTCTCTATCGATTCAAAGGGAGTTAGCATTTCAAATATCCCGATCATGAATGATATTCAAACTGCACGTGATGTTGATTTTATCTTTTCTCTATCTGCCGGATATCCGGGAGCCATTGAATGGGTCCTCTATGCAGGCGATCCTCTTCAAATTCCCGTATCCAGTGGAAATACTTCTATTCAGGTAAACCAGTTATTACCTTATGTGAAGTCCGGACAGATGAAAGGTATTATTGCAGGTATGCCGGGTGCTGCCGAATATGAGACCATGGTCATTCGTAAGATCGAGAATAATATCGGTACTATTACTGACCGAGCTCGCGAATTATTACCTAATTTTAAAGAAAGACGAAATGCAACGAAATTTATGGATGCGCAGTCAATTGCCCACCTTGTGATCGTTCTTTTCATCGTCCTTGGTAATATTTCATTTTTTGTTAAACGCCGTAAACAAAGAAAATATTAGGAGGTAACCCATGTATATAGGAATATTAGGTGCATGGATCGCCGTCTTTTTGACATTATCCATCTTGAGTTATCTCTATGAAGACAACGTCTTCTATAAATTTGCCGAACACATCTTTGTTGGTGTTTCCGCTGCTCACTGGGCAACCATTGCATTTTGGAATCAAGTACAACCTAACCTTTTTGGTCGACTTTGGCCGCAGGCTGAAGTTGCTTCACTTGATGGATTCCAAAAATTTTGGTACGGTATCTACCATGGACTCCATGTCATTTTTGGTAAGATCTTTCCGGAAGCAACATTCAACGGTGTTCTCTATCGCGGTATTGGCGACCAGCCACAGAACTTAAGCTATCTAATTGCGTTCGTTCTTGGAATTTTCATGCTTTTCCGTCTTATACCCAAGATCGGATGGCTCAGCAGATGGTCACTTGCATATGTTATCGGTATGGCAGCCGGACTTCGTTTGTACGGCTATATGAGTTCTGATGTTATCGGTCAGATACATGCTTCAATGCTACCGCTATGGACAGGCAATATCGGAAGCAGCATTAACAACATCATTCTGATTGTTGGTGTATTGACCGGCTTGTTTTACTTCTTCTTCTCTGTAGAACATAAAGGCGCGCTTAAGGTCGTATCGCGAATTGGTATTTATTTCCTCATGGTCTACTTCGGTGCTTCCTTCGGGTTCGCCGTTATGGGTCGTATATCTCTTTTGATCGGTCGTTTCAACGATCTGATCCTTTACTCGGGAAAAGAATATGGATTTGCAACACCCATCTTACTCGTCATCATGGTCGTTGTACTTATATTGACTACCCGAAAGGGGAAATCAGAAGAAGTGTAATGCTTTAATGATTTACATTGAACGCCCTGTCCGTATTATCGTCAGGGCGTTTTTATTTATATTTCGTTTTGAATTCATTTTCACTCATGGTTAAATTCATCACAAGATGAAAACGGAATCATAATGAAAACAATAAGCTTTGATATTCGCACACCGAGCCGGAATGCATTTTGGGATATAACTGACCTTTTGCAAAACATATTGCAAGAAAAAGGCTGCAAGAGCGGAATTATGACCGTTTTTACACCCCACACCACTGCGGGTATCACGATCAACGAAAATGCCGATCCCGATGTTCGGCATGATCTGAAATATAAGTTGAACAAAATGATCCCAAAAGATGAAGCTGCCTATCGCCACTATGAAGGCAATAGCGACAGTCACTTAAAATCATCACTCTTCTCCCCTTCTCTAACTCTTATCTATGAGAATGGAAAATTAATTCTCGGTACCTGGCAAGCTGTGTATTTTTCTGAATTCGACGGTCCCAGAACACGTAAGGTTTATGTAAAATTAATTGAAGATAATCACTCATAAAGAGGGCATCATGAAACGAGCACTTTTACTCTTGATCACCTTATGCATGTTAAGTCTGCCGCTTTTCGCTGAAGATACAGAAGATTCACCCTGGAATATTTATACTGAACTTGATATGTATCTTGGTTTTAAAATGGGAATAAAGTATGAAATGAACGATCAACTTGATCTTATCACTACTTTTGGATTAAATGTTATTGAACAAACACAGTATTGTTATAGCGTTTTTGCATCATATCATACGATGAGTGAATATAATAAGTTTAAAATAGATGTTAATTTTGGTATTATTCAAGGAGCTTTTGATAATACCTCTTCCGTATATGACGATTATGTTTACATCAATCCGGGGGTCACCATGCATGTATCTTACCCGATCACACCGAAAATACGCATTGGCTTACAAGGCGGCATGGTCTTGATGATCGGATTCGATCAGGACACATGGGGAAGCAGTCTGGAGCCCTATACCGGAATTACGTTTATATTTTCAGAATGATCATTACTTTAAAAGCAGCATCTTAGCACTTTGAGTAAAATCTCCGGCTTTCATAGTATAAATATATATCCCGCTTGCCAATCCGAATGCATTGAATTGCACCGAATAACTTCCTGCCTGACGGGAAGCGTCGATCAAGGTTGAAACATGCTTTCCGGATAATTCATAGACATCTATTTTTACATATTCTTCCTGAGGAAGCGTGTAAGTGATCTGAGTTACGGGATTAAACGGATTTGGATAATTATTCTGCAAAGAAAATTCTCCGGGTAAGTCAACAACATCCAATTTTGTATCCGTATAAAAAGTTGAGGTATCACTAAAACTGTACACGTCGTGATCATCAACTGAAGCTACCGTCCAAAAATATTCCTTGTAATTGCTAAACCTTCTATTATCACAACTCGTTTCCGATAGTATCAGTGTATAGACTGACGATCCTCCGGTATACCAATAAAAGACCTTATAATGGACTTCATCACCCGGATCAGGATCCTGAACAGCCGTCCATTCAAGATGAGGGTATCGGGTGGTCTGATAGCTGTTATAAGAAGGAGATATCAGTACAGGAGCCGGGGGTGCTTCATTTATCGTATTAATTCCAAGATTGCGATATTCGTCAGATGAACGAGTACTTGCGGAAGCATGATCTACGGCTTTAACATACCAAAGATAATTACCATTTTCTTCCAGATCTGACATTATTTGATAATGGGTTTCCGGACCACTGTAAATACATCCCATACTGTTTAGTCGAGTTCCCAAATATAGCTCATAATTTAATATTTCATCCCCGGGATCTTTATCGGAAGAAGGTTCCCATGAAAAAGACGGCTTAAGGGTATCGGCAACAAAATCTTTTGCAGGGGACAGTAAATTAAATGCATAAGGTAAAGAATTTACTGTATTTACATGAAAGCCCCAGATCCTTGATAATTTGTCACCGTCAAAATGTCTTGCTTTTACCTGCCAGTACATGGTTTTATTTTCAGTTAAATTATGATCCAGTTCCAACCAGTTATTTAAGGTAATCATGGAATCGCTAAATTGAGGTATATCGTTCAAATATACAATATAATCTGAAGCCCCGGGAACAGGTTCCCAGGAAAGAACAGGTCTTAAATGATGAATGATCTCAAGACTATCGGGACTCAGTAGGTTGATCTCATTTGCTGAATTTTCAATGATCTCAATATAATTTTCAATAGTATCACTTACAGCGATATTACCTGCTTCAGCACTTAAAATGAGTGTGTATAAGCCCGTAGTAGAGTAATGATGTTTAACGGAATCACCTTTTGCGGTGTTACCATCCCCAAAATCCCAACTATATTCATATTCACCATCAGCTAAGGTTGAAACAACTGCCAAATTGATATTGTAATTTGGGTATCCTGTCGTATGATCTGCACTGATATCCAGTTCGTTCAATTCAGCAGGTATCCATTTCATTGCATCAAAGGCAATTATTTCACCTGATACGCCCGTCGAATCACCAAGATAGACATAATCTGAT
>CAYPTO010000121.1:0-4830 GCA_964413625.1 uncultured bacterium | reverse complement strand
TTTTTACTATGTCCGTATGCTACAAAGCTTTCGTCCGTCAGCCGACGGACTGAATTAGCTGAATTTGCAACAGAATACTCTTTGATGAACTTAATTTTTCGCTAGTATAAATTTATTATCAACACAAAATTTATAATTATCGTTGGGCTTTGGAAATTACTTTTCCTTTACTTTCCGCTCATTTCCCGGAAGAGCCTACTTTATAATACCCGATGATGATCGCATCGAACCAGCGATTCGGCAGAATCTTTTTCAGGAAAATGGATAATTTTTGATCAAAGGCCCCAATGGCATATCTCAATTTGGGCTTTTTCATTAAAATGATCTTTGCAATGAGTTTGGCAATCTTAATTGGTGGCTGACCATTTTGTTCGTCATGTTCAATTATCTTACGTGATTTATCAAGCAGGCCTTTATCATTTTTGATATTTTCTCGATTTGCTGTAAAGCCGGTCTTAAAATCACCCGGTTCGATCATACAAACACGGATACTACGGGAAACAAATTCTTTGTATAGAGCCTCTGTCATACCCTCTACGGCAAATTTAGAAGCAGAGTAGAGTCCTTGATAGGGTAACCCGATCACGCCGCCTATAGAACTTATATTAATGATCAATCCACTTTCCTGAGCTTTCATTTGCTTCAACACATAATGTTGAACACGGTACATACCGAAAAAATTGGTATCTATTTGTTCTTCGGCCATTTTTGGCGTTGAATCCTCAATGGCCGCACCAATACCATAACCGGCATTATTGACTAACACATCAATGCGACCTTCTTTCAGAATGATCCCTTCAACGGTATCTTTAACGGACGCCTCATCTCTTACGTCCATTTTCAACATAGTATAATGCTCAGGTTCGGGATACGCTTCAGGACGTCGCGATGTACCATAAACCGTATAACCCAATTGCGATAAATATTCTGCGGTACTCTTGCCGATCCCGGAAGAAGCTCCGGAGATAAATACAACTATTTTTGAAAAAGATTTTTGAGGCATATATTATCCTAACTCTTTAATGTTAACTATGAAATTGACAATTGAAAAAGGACCCTTCTTCGTTAAAACTACGCAGAGCAGACAATTGACAATTAAAATATTTTATGAGTAAACAATTATAATTCGAGTATTTAAGCTTAATTTTGCTAAGATGAAAATATTTACTCATAACTCATATCTTATAACTCATCACTTCTTTAGATCACTTTTGCTTTCTTGCCGACCTTTTTAAACATATCCAAACAGAATTCAAGCTGTTCACGAGTATGTGTAGCCATATAGGATGTTCTTAATAAACCGCGTCCGGGAGGTGTTGCCGGAGAAACTACGGGATTAGTATAAACACCGGCTACCATAAGTTCTTTCCATACTTGGAAGGTCTTGGCATCTTTACCGATCAATACCGGAATGACCGGCGTTGTACTTTCACCGGTATTATAACCAAGTGATTTAAATCCTTCACGCATAAATTCTGTGTTTTCCCACAATTGTTTACGACGTTCAGGTTCACTTTTAATAATTTCTAAAGCTGCCTTAACCGAAGCGACGTTTGAGGGTGGCAGAGATGCAGTAAATATTATCTGGCGCGAATGATGTTTAATATATTCAATGACTTTCTGCTCACCTGATATAAAGCCACCAACACAGCCCAACGATTTAGAGAAAGTACCCATGATCAGGTCAACATCCTTGGTCACACCAAAGTGTGCAGCCGTACCGTTCCCATTTGGACCTAGAACGCCAAGTGAGTGCGCATCGTCAACCATCAGACGTGAGGGATATTTTTTTGACAGGACAACAAGTTCTTCAAGTTTAGCGATATCACCTTCCATTGAAAAAATGCCGTCCGTCACAATAAAGCGTGGTGTTTTAGGATTTGCTTTCTTGAGTTTTTCTTCAAGATCCGCCATATCGTTATGCTTATAAATAGTTTTTTGTGCGCGAGAAAAACGAATACCATCAACAATGGAAGCATGATTGTATTCATCACTGTAAATCATATCATTAGGCCCGCAAACCGATATAATCGTGCCAACATTCACACCCATACCGGTTGAGAAGACCAGTGCGGATTCCATACCGACAAACTCAGCCAGTTCTTCTTCAAGTTCATCATGAAGAATAATATTTCCGTTTAACAAACGAGAACCCGTCAGACCGGATCCATATTTTTTCAGAGCTTCGATACCGGCTTCAATGACCTTAGGATGATTTGTCAATCCAAGATAGTTATTGGAGCCCAGCATAATCTTTTGTTTACCATCAATGGTCACTTCGGTTGCATCCGAATTCTCGATCTTAGGATAATATGGATAATATCCCAAGGCACGTGCAGTATCCGTGCGGATAAATTGGTACATTTTTGTATAAACATCAGGATGTTTGCCAAACATTTGCTTGCGTGTAGCACGCATTTTTTGACGAGCAATCTTTGTAAAATCACTTAACATAGGACCTCACTCATTTAAATAGTTTATCATATCATTCACAAGTGAATGATCAATACACCAGATGTTATTTATAAATGGATTTCATTTCCCTGAGCAAGCAGAAACGCATAAATGACGCGTCGTGTCCCCAATTTTAATATCCATCCTGTGTGTATTAAGTCTCCCCAATTGGAACAAGTCCAATAAGTAAAATTATACTAATGTTTTGTTTCAAACACAATGGATTTTTATAAAAGAAGCAACAATAAAAACTGCTGGTTGATCATATTTAAAGTATTTGTTAATAAATAGATACTTAAAGTAAATAAATTGTTTATCTAAGGGCAAAATATCCAATAATTTTAACTTAATATTCAAAATTCAATTTAAACTTTATAAATTATTTATAATTCAAATGAAAAGTAAAAATGAGATGTAAAAATAATTAATATACATTTAAGTTTACAGTCAAAAGGTACTTATCATGGGCTTTTCAAATACATATAATTAACAATCAATCAATTTAAGACCGGGGGTATTGCGCATTTATAATTGTTTGTGTAATTTGCTTTTGAAATTTTAAGAATAAAAAGGAGGATAGTGCAATGAAAGAGAGAGATGTTTTTCAATCAAGCGTAAGCATTAAGAATCTTCGAGTAAGAAAGATATTTGCTTCTCTTGCTATTTTTCTTATATCAAGTCTTGCTTTCGCACAAGGAGGTTATATTCATTTGCTTTATGCTAATGGTGTTACATATAATGTTGAGAACACCAGTTATTTTGAATTTGACGTTCAGGCTTATATGACAAATGCGGGTGACGTGATCGGCGACGGAATGGTATATGTGGAATATCCCGTAGATGTATTTAATGAAACTGTCGTCTATAATCAAAAGGTATCAGTAATTAAAACAGGTATTCTTGCTAAAAAAGATCCAATTATTAATGGAGACCTTTATAAACTGGTCAATATTACTGATACAAAGATGAATATGTTCGCCATCACTTTCAGCAGTACTTACCAAACAACAGATTTAAAGCCCTACTATTCCGCAATTTCATCCGACCCCTCTAATCCATCTGATCTATTACATATAACAATGGAAATCAATAATTTGGCTCCTTCTTCTGTTAGATTTCCGAGTACCGTCCCGGATTACCAATTGCTCTATTATAATTATGAAGGCGATTGTTTCACCGGAGTAGATATTTCAGAAGCCATAGAAGTTATCTATGAAGAACCCGTAATTGAAGATCCTATCATTGAACCCGGTGAAGACCCCATCCCCGACCCGATTTTTACCGGACAGGTTGAACTTGCAAGCTTTACAGCCAATTTGAAAAAATCAATTGTTACCTTAAAATGGTTAACATCAAGTGAAAACAATATAGCGGAATATATTGTTCAACGATCCGAAAATGGTGTGGATTATAAAGAGATCGCTCATGTAGAAGCTACTGAAAGAACAAAAAAATTGAATAGATATAAGGCAACCGATAAAAATACTATTTCGGGTATCAAATACAGTTATCGCTTAGATGCTGTAGATACCAATGGCAATATCAAAACACTCTCCACTACAGGTATTGCAACAAATCAAAGTCGAAAAAAAGTTAATTACTTCTTAGAAAATGATGATTTCGCTCTTGGAGCCAGTTATCCAAATCCTTTTAATCCAAGTTTTACAGTTCCTTTCACCATATCCAGGGCTCAAGAAATCGATATCAAGCTCTATGATATGTCCGGAAAGATTGTAGCGAATGTCGCCAGCGGTTATTACACGGCCGGTAGCTATAAGATTAATGTTGATTGTAATCATTTGGGAAGTGGTGTTTATCTCCTTAGAACTATTGTTAACGGCAAGCAATCAACACAGAAAATGTTGCTTGTTAAATAAAATATCCCCTGTAGAGAGAGAGAGAGAGAAGCAAAACGGTGCCACCCAGGTGCCGTTTTGCGTTACCGTTATTTTTTTGTTTGATTACTTAGGATCTATCAATATTAATAATACCCGGATTCAAGTAGTAAGTGCAATTTTATAATTCTCAAAAAGTACCTCATTTGACATCAGAGTAAAGTGGACAGTTTGAGGTAAGACAGGAATAAGTTGTGCATCGTCGTCTAGGGTTATTGTTCCTCCTGTAATATTATGACCATTCAATTTAATTATCCCATCTTCTACAATTTGTAAAGTGACTCCATTGGGAATTGGTATAAGTGTGCCCTTAAATCTCAATTAACTCTCAATTAAAAATCTATTCTTCCACTACCATAAATGTCCACATAGGAATATTATTCGGCTCTTCAAAGTTGTTCAAAATATCAATGCCCGGAGTCCAGAGTCCGTTCCCGTCATAATCATGCCAATCAAAAGTAATATCACTCCATTTTGTTTC
>CAYPTO010000120.1:0-4835 GCA_964413625.1 uncultured bacterium | reverse complement strand
TGTAACTAGTGTTAAGTTATGATATGACGGCATATTATTGCATATTCGTACCAAAAAGGAGATATCATGGCACGATACACAATCAAACTAAAAGAACCAGAAATGAAAGATTTTTATAAAATCATCAATAAAGGTAAACATTCAACATAGGCTTTTCGTGCAACCTATATTTTATTAAACTGTGATAAGGGAAAATATTCAAAAGACAAAACGATCACCAATACTGAAACATGTAAAATCTTGAAAATAGGCGACAGAACCATAGACAGAGTAAAGAAAAAGTTCATTGAAGAAGGCTTTGAAAGTGTGTTGCAAAAACATCTTTCGAGTCAAAATTACATGAAAAATGGCTCTTCCGGGGAATAAGTGGAAAGTAAAGGAAAAGTAATTTCCAAAGCCCAACGATAATTATAAATTTTGTGTTGATAATAAATTTATACCAGCGAACAATTAAGTTTATCAAAGAGTATTCTGTTACAAATTCAGACTTTCCGCAACAGCTTTTGAAACCATATCTTTATCTTCTTGGTAAATAATATCCGCATAAGAAATAATTTTATTGTCGATAAGGTCTTCAGACAAATAAACCGTCGTCTTTTTACAACCATCACTCATAAATTGCATAGTCCAATTTTCATCGTACTTACATCGATAAGCGAAACCGGGCAAATTGGGAAAAAGACGGGGTATCATATCTTCATAATATGACTTATCCAATTTAAAATTATTACCGGATAAATTGCTTCGGGAAATATTCTCTATCTCATTCATGACTCTTTCTCTTATCTGAACGATACACTCACAATATTAAGTATGAATACTCCAAAAATCACATTAATTATTACCTAACTGATTAATTTACAGTAATATTTTCAGGTGCCAAATATTTTAATACCTACAGAATCACCCCCGGAAATGGATGTCTTTTTGATTGCATGGATTATTTTATCTCTCTAAATTGTTTTAATGAAGATTTTAAGATTAATTGTAATTCTCTTGATTGGAAGTACTCTTCTGTTAGCTGAAGAAAGTAATATTTTTTCTAAACACGGTCAATTCCTGTTCTCGGGTATGGGAATGGGTATAGGCAGTTTTAAAGATATTGGGACCTCTCCCTTGACCTATAATGGTATTTCGGGGATGATGCCTTTTGGTTTTCTTCAGGATAGACCAAAATATAATTTTGAGTTCAATACAAACTTTTCCTATTTGGGCAGTATAGCGACAAGATATTATATGTTACATTATTTTTCAGGAAAAATGAATATATCCTATTTACGAACCATTCCGGTATTTTCTAATTCCAAACTAAATTTTCAAGCCGGCGGATCTATAAGCGCTGGTATGACAGGTACATTTAATGATTCCTATCAGAACGCAATGCTGAATATTGATTATTATACTTCCTTATTTGTCTCATCCGGAATCACTTATAAATTTATAAGCCCCGAAAAAGATTTTAAGATCTCTTTCATGAAATTTCACATACCTCACAGGAAACTTGCGGCTCATTTTCGTTTAGACTTACCTCTAATTCTATTTAACGGTCGTCCGAATTTTCCTTATTTGAGAGAAAGTGATCTGGATATTTTTGATCGACATTATTTTTTAGGAGGGTTTCAAATCAAAAACAATCTCGGTATCAAATGTTTTCTCAAGAATGGTAATGCATTTGAGTTATCATATGTTTGGGCCATGCTTACAACAGGTTCAAAAGACCTATATTTACTGGAAACGGCAAGTCATAATCTCTTAATGTCCTTCTATTTTAAATTGGATTAAGATGAAAAAGATCATATTCACATGTCTGATCATAACTCTCATGATATTCACATCATGTGAAAGGCTGGTCTTTTCACCCGATCCTCCTTCTGATCCAATGACTACATTTCAATATCTTTGGGATAAAGTGGACCAACAATATGCCTATTTTGATGTCAAGAATGTAGACTGGGACGATATATACCTTGAATATGGTTCAAAGATCCATGCCGATCTTTCGGATGATTCACTTTTCTTTTATCTTGGATCCATGATGAATGAACTAAAAGATGGTCATGTAAATTTAATTTCAGAATTTAATATTTCACGCTTTGATATCAGCAAACTTGGTCCAAAAAATATTGATTATCGCTTTATTCAAGATAATTATCTTGGGAGCGATTATTACTCAACCGGTCCATTCAGACATGATTTCATTGCAAATGATCAAGTAGCTTATATACGATATTCGTCTTTTTCGGATTTGTTCTCTAATGACAATATGATGTATATCTTTAACCGATACAAAGATACTGACGGACTTATCTTGGACTTGCGCCAAAATGGTGGCGGTTATATGATAAATATTTTTAAATTGCTTTCATACTTTACACTTTCAGAAGACCCTATTTACACAACTTGTATTAAATCCGGGCCCGGACATGATGAGTTTACCGAAAATGAATCTATTTATTCCACTGCCTATGACACGGTATTGCATTATATCAAGCCGGTTGCTGTTCTAATAGATCGCGGTTCATACAGCGCAACATCCATGTTTTCTCTTGCAACCCTGCAACTGGATAATATATTCCTGGTCGGTGATACAACAGGCGGAGGTCTGGGTATGCCCAATGGCGGACAACTTCCAAATGGCTGGACTTATCGTTTTTCCATAACAAGAACACTCACACCGGATGGCTTGAACTATGAAAATGGAATACCGCCCGACTATTACGCCGTGCTGGACAGTGCGGATATGCGGCAGGGTTATGATACGGTCATAGAAACCGCGTTGGATGTGTTGTTGGGAAGATAGGGCCTTTGTGTGAGCTTATTCGTTATTCAATCTTCTTTTAAATAAATAGTATACCGGAATACCCACTAGAGTAAAACCAATACTGAACAATAATCCTATTAACGGAAAAGTGCTAAAACTTGCTATTATCAAGGGAAATGGCAGAATAATGGCAAGCACTGTCATAACCTTCCACATTGGTGAATGGTATGATGGATGATAATCGTCACGCTTCTTTAACCAGAAAATACTTCCATAGACCAAAATATTCTGCAGTAAATAAGAGAAGGTAAAATATCCCAGTAAAGTGTCAAGAGTATCTTGACTAATAAATACAAGAATAATAGCAAATCCGGATTGCAATAAAATGGAATTAGCCGGCGTCCCGAATTTTGGATGTATCTTTGCAAAAGTCTTGAAGAAAAAGCCATCTTTTGCCATAGCATATTGCAAGCGGGGTTGACTCATAATACACACGTTCGTAGCACCAATACAGGATATAAATGCGGCAATAGCCAAAAAACCCGATGCAATACCGGCAAATGCCGGTAAGTATTTAAAAGGATTCAGAAATCCCTGTGTTTGAACGATCTCTTCATGCGGAATCAAAGCACCCGAAGCAAAAGAAATCATAATATACATCAAAGTCACAAAAAGTGCACTCCCGATAAGAGCAATGGGAATATTTCTATTGGGATTTTTAACTTCACCCGCCATATACATAATATTGGGAAATCCTGCATAACTCCAGACCGTACCTGCAGCACCCATCATGATCAACCAAAAGATCGAATGTTTTGCCGGTTCCACAACCTGAGGCTCCATAAATAAATTCGGAGAGTTCAAATAGAACAAACCAAGTATTGCCAATATGGCCAGCGGAATGATCTTTAGAACCGTCAGGATAACCTGTATCCAGGAACCCTGCTTCACGGAGCGAATATGGATAGCCGTTAAAATAATGATCACGCCGATGGCCAGCATTTTTGTCGACATGGCATTAACCGTCAATGCAGGAAAAAAGACATCCAGAGCAGAAACCGCCGCTATACGTAGTATCGTGATCGAAGGCATATCGCTGGTCCAGAAAGCAGTCCAGGTATAAAGAAAAGCTAACAAAGGACTTCCGGCTTTTTGTAAATACAAATAGCCAAATCCCTGACCGGGATAAGCAGTGCCAAGTTCAGCATAAATAAATATTTGAGGCAGCATAAACAAGCCGCCGACCGCCCAGGCTATTACAGCTAAGTCGGGGGATCCCGCTGCTCTTTGGACAGGAGCAATATTGATAAAAACACCGCTACCGATCACCAGTCCGATAATAATAGCTATAACTTGAAAGAGATTCAATTGCCGTTTAACTTCGCTCACTTAACTTTCCTTTTCTTTTTTCGTCATCCTAATCTTGCCTGCCATGCCGAAGCCTCGATTCTTCGGGGCGAAGGATGGTTTCAGAATCTCTGTAAGTGTCAATTTTTTTTAAAATTTTAATAATGACTCTAAATATTGTGTACAATAAATGCCGTTGTCGAAAATTCGGGGATCAGCTGATCGGATGCCGATAAACTTAAAGAAATTCGATCTGCCTCCAGCAATTCCAATACTGGCCTTTGATATGAAAGGTCCGGGCAAGCAGGATAACCGAACGATCGTCTCATGCTCTTGCTTATTCCCAATTCCTTATTAATCTTTTCATTGATCATCCCGGCCAAGGTTTCCGTGCATTCGGCTACAAAACCATATAAAAGAAAATATTCTGCATAATCATTATTCTTATACATCTCTTTGGACAAACTAACGGCTCCTTTGCCCATTGTTACTGCCATCAGAGGAATAAAATCTTCCCCATCATCTTTTGTCTTATAATTTTCTGAAATAATTTTACCTTTTAACTCGGGAAATTCCCATCGAATATCATCGTTTAAAATCAGGGCTGAACCTTCTCGATAAACAGAAAAATAACCATATACGGCCATAGGACTCATTGAAGATAAGATCCGTTTATCTTCCAGCAGGTCTTTTAACATTTTTTCACCGCCTTTGCCCATTTTCCAGC
>CAYPTO010000119.1:0-4853 GCA_964413625.1 uncultured bacterium | reverse complement strand
ATCATAGCGAGAGAATGAATATTAGATCAATTTGATTATCTATTGTACATGATGTTAGATAATTAATGTATTTTACAAATTGCGGTTAAGAAGGGAGTATACTAAATGAAGTATTTTTTAAGAATTATAAAATTGCACTTACTACTTGAATCCAGGGGATAATAAAAAAAGAAATTGTTATCTTTTTGAATATTTGTAATGTATGTTCGCTCATTCGGATATCCGAATGAATTTTATTAATGAAAAGAGACAAAAATGACAGATGCAATCAAATTTACCGACCTCGGACTTTCCGATATTAGCTTAAGCGCAATCCAAAGTAAAGGTTTTGAAGAACCTACGGCTATTCAAGCCCTGACCATTCCGGTCATGCTGAAAAACGACAAAAATATTATAGCTCAAGCACAAACCGGGACAGGCAAAACCGCCGCGTTCGGGTTACCTATTCTTGATCTTATCGATCCGAATAAACACGGAGTTCAGGCCCTGATCCTGACACCGACACGTGAATTGGCGATCCAGGTTGCCGAAGAGATTCATTCTCTTCGCGGAGAAAGAAATATCAGGACCATGCCCATTTATGGAGGGCAATCCATTGACCAGCAATTAAGACGTCTAAAAAAAGGTGTAGAGATCGTTGTGGGGACTCCGGGACGTGTGATCGATCATCTTAAGCGCAAGACCTTGAACTTGAAAAATATCGAGCATCTTGTCCTAGATGAAGCAGATGAAATGCTGAATATGGGTTTTATTGATGACATGGAAGAGATTATGAAATATACCAATCCTAATAAACATACTCTTCTATTTTCAGCTACAATGCCTTCAAAGATCCGCGATCTTGCCAAAAGGTATATGAACGGATATGAACTGCTAAAGGCCAAAAAAGAAAACGTTACCACTGACCTGACTGAACAGATATATTTCGAGGTCAAGAATTCCGAAAAATTTGATGCTCTTTGTCGTATCGTTGACTTTGAAGATAATTTTTACGGCTTGGTCTTTTGCCGGACAAAACAAGATGTTGATACTCTTGTAACGGGATTGCTGAGTAGGGGCTATGATGCAGAAGCCATTCACGGTGATATTTCTCAGGCACAACGTGAGCGAACATTAGCTCGTTTTAAAAAGAAAAGTATTAATATTCTGGTTGCCACGGATGTAGCAGCACGTGGAATAGATGTTAGCGATCTCTCACACGTGATCAATTTTTCACTTCCTCATGATCCTGAATCCTATGTTCACCGTATCGGACGAACAGGAAGAGCCGGCAAAGAAGGAACAGCCATTACATTTATCACACCAAGTGAATACTCAAAATTAATGTTCATCCAGCGCATGGCTAAAACAAATATCAGGCGCTCACATGTACCCAGAGTTGAAGATATTATTTCAGCTAAAAAACAAAAAATAGCAGATGATCTTAATACTGTACTCGACCAAGAAGTCGATTCAATGTATTACACTTGGTCAAAAAAATTATTGGAAACGGGTAAACCCTCTCAAATTCTCGCTTCGGTTTTAAGCTATGCTTTTAAAGATGATCTGGACCCGGGAGTATATGGAACAGTCAAAGAATATACTTCTAAACGAGCAGATCTAGATAAGCACGGGAAAGCCCGTCTCTTTGTTGCTTTGGGCAAAAAAGATAAAATGCGCCCCGATAAACTTGCACTATTGATTATGCATACGGTCAAAATTCAGACCCGTGACATTACAGATATCCAGGTCATGGATAACTTCTCGTTTATTACGGTGCCTTTTGAATATGCTGAACCGATCATGAAAGCTTTTAAGGTTAAGAAAAAAGGTCAAAGACCTTTGGTTATGCTCGCTAAAAAATAATAATTTCTTCGACTGAAAATAATGATCGCGAATAGTTAAATAATATTCGTGAAAATGGAAACCGGAGGATAGTAATATGCTTATGAAACGTATCACAACATTCTTATCAATCGTATTCCTGATGACCTTATTGATTTCGTTTTTCTCATGTAGTATTTATAATGTTGACTCAAAAAGTATTCCCAAATTTGTCTCTGTAAATTACATTGAATTAGATAAGATCGAAAAGATATCAAAATTTCGTTCCGGTGAGGGACATGATTATTCGGATAATTTTGAAACTTGCCGAAGCATGAAACACTATTATTCACCTTTTGATACACTTGTTTGGAACGATATAAAGGTTTATTCACCCGTTGCGGGAAGTATAGTTCGCATTCGTGAAGAATGGGCGGGGACCCAGCTTGAGATACGCTCGGATGAATATCCTGCTTTTACCTTTATCATTTTTCATATAAATATGCTGGAAACACCTAAAATTGGGGATAAGCTTGCAAAAGGCCAGCAACTTGGGACGCATATTGGGGCGCAAACCACTTCGGATATAGCAGTAGGTGTCAATACGTCTCAAGGTTATAAATTGGTATCCTATTTTGACGTCATGACAGATTCTTTATTTGCCTTATATCAGGAAAGAGGACTAGATACAAGATCTGATGCTATTATCACTAAAGAAGAACGGGATGCTGATCCCTTAAGCTGTGATGGTGAGAGCTTTACAACTTGGGGCACACTTGAAAATTGGGTTATACTTGAATGATCATTATAATTAAGGTCTTACGACCATGAATAGTAAACAGCGTGTAGGTAAATATTCTGCACCAGAAGAAAAGATTAATGTCGTTTCTCATGCGATCGGTATCCTTGCCGGAATAGTGGCATTGGTCCTGTTATTGGCACGTACCTTACCGGGAGGAGAAACGATCAGGATCATCAGTGCACTGATCTTCGGATTTTCACTCATTTTATTATATACCGCTTCAACACTTTACCACGGGTCTAAAGATTCCAAACACCGGAATCGATTACAGGTTTTCGATCATGCTTCCATTTATATTCTGATCGCCGGATCGTATACGCCTTTTATGCTGATAACCCTGGAAGGACGGATAGGCCGGATCCTTTTGGTCGTGATTTGGGGACTGGCAATTTGCGGCGTGGTCATCAAGCTTTTTTTTACCGGTCGCTTTAATCTGGTCCTAACGATTATGTATATTTTATTGGGCTGGATTGTGGTGCTTGTGTTAAAGCCGCTTATTGCCAATTTAGCGATCAATGGTGTGATACTTCTTTTTGCCGGCGGTATTTCTTATACGCTTGGAGCAGTCATTTATGGCATTAAAAAGATTCCCGGGAATCATGCGATCTTTCATCTTTTTGTCTTAATAGGGAGCCTGTGTCATTTTCTATCCATCTATTTTTATGTGCTCCCGGTGCAATTGTAGTAATTAACTTTATTTCTTAATAATTATCAAAATAATATTACAGTTTCGGAAACTGTTGATGTAGATTTCAGTAAGTTTTGTGAAGGGAAGGAAATAATTTTTCCTCGTGTATAAATTAACAATTTGGAGATTTAATGCTCAAACGAGCTTTTACTATATTTTCTTTGTCGTTAACGCTTGTTTATGCTATAACAAGCTTCTCACTACGCGGTATAATTACTGATGCCTCTACAGGAGAAGATCTTATTGGTGCAGCTGTCTCTGTAGATAATAATTCATCAGGCACCTTTTCAAATGCCTATGGATTTTATTCTTTAACATTGCCTGAGGGTGATCATGAAGTAACTTTTTTATTTATTGGTTATGCTCCAATAAAAACAGAGATCAGTTTAAATAAAAATTCAATTCTGAATATGGAACTTATCTCCTCAGTTATTACACTTAATGAGGTCATGGTCAGTGCAGTTCGACCGGATAACAATGTGAGCTCAACTCAAATGAGTGTAGCCAAATTGGATATCAAGGCTATTGAGATCATGCCGGTACTATTTGGAGAATCGGATATTTTAAAGACGATCCAATTATTGCCGGGTATCAGTACAGCTTCCGAAGGGAGTACGGGATTTTCAGTACGCGGGGGAGCGAACGATGAAAATTTGATCCTTTTGGATGAAGCAACGATCTATTCTCCTTCTCATTTGATGGGATTTATGTCTGTATTTAATTCCGATGTGCTAAATGATGTCACAGTGTATAAAGGCGGCATTCCTGCTTATTATGGTGGTCGTGCATCTTCCGTAATAGATGTAAAAATGAATAATGGGAACAGTAAGAAATTCTCGGGTAAAGCGGGGATTGGATTGATCTCATCACGTCTGACCCTGGAAGGTCCGATCATTAAAGATAAATGTTCTTTTATTATTTCCGGCAGACGAAGTTACGCAGATCTTGTTCTTAAGGCTTTACCCCTTGATATGATCACCGATGGCACACAGCTGTATTTTTATGATCTTAATGCCAAATTAAATTTTAGACTAAATGATAATAATCGTATCTTTTTTTCCGGATATTTTGGTGAGGATGTATTCGGATTTGAAGATATAATGGGTACCAGTTGGGGTAATAGTACTTTTACAGGACGCTGGAATCATATTTTTGGAGATAAACTCTTCTCAAATCTATCTTTAATCTACAGTAAATATGATTATGGTTTTAAATTATCAGATCAAATTTCCATGAATTCCGGTATTGACAACTACTCACTTAAACAAGATTTTACCTATTTCCCCAATCCAGAAAATACCATGAAAATCGGTGTAAATGCCGCTCGCTATAAATTTAATCCCGGTAAGCTTATTACAGGAAGTGACAGCAGTGATTTTAAAATAATCTTGGATGAGAAATATGCACTTGAGTCAGGTGTGTACTTTTCAAATGAACAGGAGATCACTCCCATTATCGGTGCTGAATATGGTTTACGTGTTTCTATGTTCGATCAGATCGGGCCGGGCTGGATATATAGCTATGATAACAATAATGCCATTACGGATTCCACTTGGTATG
>CAYPTO010000118.1:0-4874 GCA_964413625.1 uncultured bacterium | reverse complement strand
TCTCTTTTGAATTGAAATTTCATTTAATTGTCCAAAGGCATTAGTAATAAATATTAATAGTACAATTATTGAAAAACATCTTTCAAAGTTCATAACAAAATCCTTTTGGGTTGCGTTAAGTACAATAGAATAATAAATTATGAAAGCCCTCGAATATGATTATTACTTTATTCTAACTTTGCTGAGTAAGATGTAATCTGGATATATAAACGGAGGCTTTTTCGATTACTGGATCTATGGAGGTTTCTCAAATTTTAATACACACGCTAACATCAAAAAACGTACCTATAAATACCATTACCAGGACTCGAAGTACTTACATACATAATTCTATTATCCCAATCTACTTCTAATGCAAACAATTCCCCTCTATCATCTGGAGGAACAATCTTCAGCCATGTTCTACCACCATCTATAGAATGATAAAGAAAATGTCCTGTAGAAATTAACTCTGATGAATTTTCAGGATTAATACTAATACACCAATGTCTATAAATCCCATCGTCCCAATTAAGGATTCTTTTAAAAGTTCTCCCTTTATCAGTGGTTTTTGCTATTACTCCAAGCATACCATAGTAATAGACATTACTATTTTTAGGATTCATTTGGATATCATAGACCGCGTTGTCAACTGTATAAGGTCCAAAATTTTGAGGGAAAGTAATAATTTCCCAGTTTTCACCCAGATCTTCAGTATGAATAAGAAATGGTGCAAATCTTCCAGTTTCGCCTCCAGCCCAAATCTCATTTAAATTATTCGGATTTATTATTATTGAATAATTTATTGCTCCTGCACCATCTTGACCATAAATCCTCTTCCAAGCATTACCACCATCTTCGCTATAATAAATAAGACCCGTAGCTGTACAAGCAAATATACTTTCTGGTGTTGACATATGCTGATCTAACTTAATCACTTGACTTGTTGTAGGGTATGATTGATTAGACATGCCACTATCTGAAGCAATCCATGTTTCCCCACTATCATTTGAACGATAGATACCACTCTTCTGTAGTTCAAAATCTGCCCCATAACTTACGACCAAATCATTATTTGCTTTTATTATATCTGTAACTCCTGACTCAAGCATACTAGAAATAGATGTATCTGCTAATCCCAAATAATCCCAATCTGAGTCACCAATATTTAGATCAATTCTATATAGTCCATCCCTCCCAGCACAGGCATAAAGTTCGTTATCAAATATATGTAATTTACCAACCAACTTATCCTCAAGCCCTAAAGATTGCCATTCTCCGAGTTCTGGAATTTGATTACCACATGAAGCAATTAATATTAATAATGTGATTGAAATCAGTAAATTAATGTTTCCTTCGGAGTTGAATTGAGATTTCTTACTCATTGATTTTCCCATAATTTATAATTTTATTTTTTGCTTATTCTCGTTGAAAAATGAAGCAAACACTAAAACCTTGACTATATAAAAATGTATAATTTGTTAGTGAGCTCATATCTTCACAGGTCCCCTTAAACATTAACTAGATATAACTATTTCCCAAAAGTGAATTCGAATTAATTATTAATGTGAGTTATATTGCTTATTTATTTTCATAATGTCAATTGTTTTATTCTATATCATTTAAATACATTGTTTAAATATCCCAATTATCAAATAATATATTTATGGATTTTTTCTACATTACCCCAATTTTATAGTGAGTTTTGTGGAAATATTGTTGGTATGCTCGTGAGTAGATTTGGTATATGTGCTATGTACGTCTTCAAAGTTAATTGGACAAACTTTATAGTAAGCTAAGAGATTTATTCCAGTTATTCAAGTATAATTGTACGCAACTTTTATCAAATAGCTTTATGTAATTTAAATATGCCTTATTAAAATAATTCTTCACTCCCAAGGATCATGGGTACCTTTAAACCCCGGGGTGGGTATTTTTCCAACCTGATACCGGGATTGATAAGAGAGGGCTATTAATTTGCTGCATAGGGAGCATTGTCTTGCGAGTTTAGTTCTTTTTTTTTGGTATTATTGTAAATAAGACGAGAAATATTACGACTTTTAAGCCAGTTTATCTTACTATCATTTCAAACTGTTCGGCTTTAAGAGAGAAGGTCACTAATCACGACTGTTCACCGTTTACCGTTCGCATTCTTAAAATATCATATTAAATCTTAAACTTCCCGATTGATTATACACGCGTGAAGCGCCTAATTGCTCGATCTGTTCGAGACGATAATGGAGAGTAAGTTTGTTGGATAGTTGCAAAGAGATCAATCCGCCAAGACGCAGGGAATGGTAAGACTCCGTCCGGGTATCAAGATCTGTATAACGATAATCTTTTCGATACGAGAAAACGGGGCCTGCAGCTATATTCCATTTCTTTCTTTTGAATCCCGGGGTCAATTCGCATTTAATCGTGTACTTACTATCTGTAATTTCCTGGATAAAATTTTCCCAGTCCAATAAACCGTTATCTTCAAATCGCAAAAACATATAAGCACGCAAATAAACTGTCGGTGTAAAAAAGTATTGTATGTTCTGCTGAAGCTTCAATCCACGGAAGACCATACTTTGAACATGTACAAAAACTGAATCTTCATGATCATAGACAAAGTAATTGGCATATAATTCCTGCTTGGATGTCCAGTTAACCCGTCCAGGAATATGGGTGTTCACCTCAGAGCGAATGGAAAATACACGATTCCAATGATTCTGTGCAGAGTGCTGATGATAAAGATAAACATAATGGTGAAGAAATAAATTCCCGCCTAGTGACATGTTCGTATATTTGTCAATTCGATGGTTCCACATAGGAGATACGGAATAGCTTAATTCATCTCTGTCATCATAATTATTGGTATCCGGGGTATCGTAATACAAAAGAGAACTAAGGTAATTGACATGAATACTATCGCGCTCCGATATTCGCCATGATAAGCGTGCAAGCAAATTATTCTTGTTGAAAATATAGTCCGATGGCAATGAAATATCAATATTCGTGGCAGTGATCCGGCTTTGCTTATAGTCATTTGCAAACCCGACATACCCTTTAAATGCCCCCGATTTTGCATGGACGCGCACATCATTTCCCAGGGTCAAAAATTGTCGATTCCTTGTTTCTTTTTCATCATAATATGAAAAACTCAGCCCATCGTTACTGCTTGTAAATCCGAACTTATAATCAACGGTAATATGTTTGCTTAAAGGATAGTAAAGATCATTCTGAAGATAAGTCATTATATTCAGACGCTCTTCGGTATCTGCCTCACGACTGACATAGTATTTTCTGTTATAAGCTCTTAAACCGGCTGTAAAAATATTTTTTACACGTGATTTTTTATTAATACGAAAAGAAATTTTATTATTAAACGTATAGTTCTGTCTCTCACCCATTTGAGAATAATCCCAATTAAGTTCCGGATAAAATAATAAGCCGGATCCGTTGCGACCAAGTTCCAATCCGCCATACCATCCCATATCTCGGATCCCCAGTCGTGTTTCTTCCGCAAATCCGTTTTCCAGAACAAAAATGTAATTATTCTTTCTATAGTCACCCTTCAAGCCCAAACGACCTTGGTCATAATCGTAGGCATGGTAAGTTTGACCATTTTGAAAAAGAAAATATTTTCCCGTCAGTCCAAAACGAAATTGAGGCAAGAAGGCATAAAGAATATCTGCCTTTATATCAGTTTGCGTTTTTAGGCGCGATGTTTCGCTATAAATGGAGGAAGTATTTGAAATGCTGTTATAGACATGGACCTTCCCAAATTCGACGGAAAAACGATTTACTCCGCCAAACCGGTAATAATGGTTCAATTGATTTGCATATACCACGGTTGTATCCCCAGCCCATGCAAATGATAGCACAAACAGTACAATGATACATGCTATGATGTAATGTTTAGTTTTCATGATCATTATTTTTCGATCAATTTGAAACCCGTTTCATCTATTAATCCATAAGAGCGATGGTGGATCCAGTCGCCCAAAATTGCCAGTATTTTCCCGTCACGCATTTCAATATAGGGAACATGCACATGCCCACTTAAAGCAATATCGAATCCACTATTTAATTTTTCTTGTAGAAAATCATACATTTTGCCGATCATCAATTCTGATACCCGAGAGATCTCGGGAATGTTTTGATTATAGTGGCTGACATGTTCACCCAGAGCATAGGTCCAGTGAATAGGTAAACATTTTAACAGCGATATCGCCCATGGCGCACGCAAGATCCGTCGTATCAAGGGATATTGAGGATTATTATAAACAACCTGATCACCGTGCTGGCAGTAAATGCGCTTGCCATTCCAATTGAATTGAAGGGCATCGGGATAAAAGTGGATCCCTAACTCTTGTGTCAAATACCCTTCAATCCAGAAATCATGGTTCCCGCCAAGATAATGGATTTCGATCCCTTCCTTTCGCAATGCATGCAAAGAGGCAATGACCGGCTTTAAGGTATGCGGTATATAATTTTTCTTATCAAACCAAAAATCAAAGAAATCACCAAGAATGAACAATGTGCCCTTACTTTCACGGATCTGCTCAAGTAAAGCTAACATATCTTTCATGCGGATTTCCTGATCAGCATCAGATTTTGTAGAAATATGTGTATCGGAAAGAAAATAGAAGGGGAGTACTAATCTTTCTGATTGAAGATCGGAAACTATATATGAACTTGTATTCATGATCAATTAACGACTACGGCCGCTTTCGATGGTTAGTTTTTTAAGTTTATCGGTCAATTTGGCTGATGGTTCAAATACATCCAACTGCCAAACCCAGTTATTTGTAATAGTGCCCGGTAAATTCATACGCGCAGAGCCATCCAGTCCTAAGAGGTCTTGAACCGGCACAACTGCCCACATAGCATTCGATCTAAAAGCCATA
>CAYPTO010000117.1:0-4883 GCA_964413625.1 uncultured bacterium | reverse complement strand
TTTGCATTTGTATATAAAATGGGGAAATCAAGTTGTTCATCGTTTGCGCCGAGATCAATGAATAGATCATATACGGCATTGACAACGCTATCGATACGACGATCTTTACGGTCGATCTTATTAATAACCAAAATTACCGGTAGAGAACGTTCTAAAGCTTTTTTTAATACGAAACGTGTTTGGGGTAGGGGACCTTCCGATGCATCAACCAGAAGCAGCACACCATCGATCATATTCAAGCTTCGCTCTACTTCACCACCAAAATCCGCATGTCCCGGTGTGTCCACAATATTTATCTTGATATCATCATGTTGTATTGCTGTGTTTTTTGCAGAGATTGTAATTCCGCGTTCACGTTCAAGATCCATTGAATCCATAACACGTGCTTCAACTTCCTGATTTAAACGGAAAGTTCCGCTTTGTCTCAACATCCCATCTATGAGGGTGGTTTTGCCATGATCCACGTGGGCAATAATGGCAATATTTCGTATAGTATCTTTTCTCACAATATTCCTTTCAGATAACTGCCGAATATAGTGTCAAAATTCACAATGTGTGAGGATTATTTTAACTAAATGAATATAAAAACAGCTGTTTACCGGTTACTGTTTGCTGCCTACTGCTTACTGGTTATTGGTTATTGCCTACTGGATTTTGAGCGGGTGAAGGGAATCGAACCCTCGTATTTAGCTTGGGAAGCTAATGTTCTACCATTGAACTACACCCGCTGATCTTAATATTCATATAAAAATTAATGATATCGTTTCTTAACGAAAGTCCGAATTTGCTCATAAGCCTTTTGTAATAAAACTTCATTAGGTAAAAAGACAATACGTAAATGCTGTGTACCCGGTTTTTGTCCGAAACCACTTCCGTGAACTGTGACGACCCCGGTTTCGCGAATTAAATCTTTAACAAAATCCTCATCTTTGTCCGGGATATTCAAAGTCGGGAAGACATAAAAAGCACCTTTTGGAATTTGACAATCGAATTCATCCATGTCATTGAGCATTGAGACGGTCAAGTCACGCCGTTTTGTCAACATGTCCAGCATATCCTTGATATGGTCCTGAGGACCTTCCAAGGCAGCTTTGATGGCAAATTGTACGGGATGACTGGCGCTGAGACGAGCACGCGCCATTTTGTTTACTGCTTCAATATAGTCATTCATTATATCGAGAGGACCACTGAATATTGCCCATCCGATACGAAAACCCGGGACGACATAGGATTTTGATAACCCATTGAAAGTCACGATGGGAACATCATTACATAAAGAACCCATAGAGGTATATGTACCGTTATCAAAAAGTAATTTGTCGTAAATTTCATCACTGAAGATCAAAAGATCGTATTTCCGTGCTAATTCAATGATCTCTAACAATGTTTCTTTTGGATAAATAGCGCCGGTTGGGTTGTTGGGATTGATCACGACAATAGCTCGTGTTTTATCATTGATTCTGCTTTCAATATCGGCAACATCAAGATTCCAGCCGTCTTCTTCATTAAGATAATATGGATTGACAACAGCATCTAATTTAGCCATGATAGAAGAATATAAAGGATAACCCGGTTGCGGAAGCAGTACATTCTCACCTTTTTCAAGTAATCCGGTCAAACACAATTCAATTCCTTCACTTGCACCATGAGTAACAATGATATCTTGAATATTACGAATACCGTTTCGTTTTGCCTGTCGCTTAATGGCTTCACGCGCTTCAGCAATTCCCGGAGAAGGAGAGTAGCCGTTATAATTTTCTTGCATAGCTTTATAAACTGCATCTATCATGTGCCGGGGAGGACTGAAATCAAATATATTCGGATCTCCAATATTCAGGAAAACCATTTCTTTTCCGGTCGCTTTTACTTCATTGGCAATGCCAACAACCTCACGAATTGCATAACGGATATTTTCCACTCGGGAAGCAGGGTTGATATTTTTCATAATAGCCTCTTAAATTTGAACGCTAAATTTAGTGAAACATTCATCATGATGTCAAGTAAATAGACAAGAGTAAATAAGCCGGGATCAATGAGAAAATGTTTTACAAATGAAAACCGCAACAAAATAAAAACCCCGTCTTTTGACAGGGTTGGTGAGCGAGAGACGAGATTCGAACTCGCGACAGCCACGTTGGCAACGTGGGGCTCTACCACTGAGCTACTCTCGCATGTTAAAAAGCCAAAAATAATAACCCGAAAAATCGGGATTTGCAAGAAAAAATGTATTAAAAGTTTGATATTATCTCTAATATACGCTTGAAATAGAAAGGAAAGATATGAAGAGAATTTTTACCCTATTGTTCGTTGCCTTTAATGTGTTCTTGTTTGCACAGGACAATATCGTTAGTGGACGCATAAATATTCCCGAAAATAATATCAAGGCAGGTGCCGGGACTGAGATAAATGTTATATTAAATATCAAAGAGGGCTGGCATATCAACAGTTCTAAGGTATTGGATGATTATTCAATTCCCACTCAAATAAAATTAAAAAGCACCAATGAGTTTTCTCTCAGTAAAATAAATTATCCCAAGGGCAAAATAATACCCATTTCGTGGGGTGGCAATATGTCCCTTTATGAGGGAGATGTTCAAATAACGGCTATTCTAACTGCACATGATGATTTAAGTGTAGGTGAAAAAAGTTTTGATCTGGAAATATCTTATCAGGCATGCAATAATACAACCTGTATGTCACCCGAATCTATTGATTTGAGCACAACAATTATTATAAAAGATCAGCTTGATAAAGTACTTGAAGAAAAAGAAGAACTCAATGAGGTCATATCTGAAAAAGAAGACATTGATAAAACAAAATCTCTAACCGACGTTGATCAAATCAACGAAGTTAAAGAGATTAGCGAAAACGATGGAGATAATCCATTTCAGGACAAAAATCTGATCGTTGTCCTTTTAATCGTTTTCGTTATGGGGCTGGCATTGAACCTGACTCCCTGTGTTTATCCTCTTATTCCTATTACCATGGGGTACTTTCTGGCTCAAAAAGAATCTAAATCGCCGGTCCTTCTGGCAATCATGTATGTACTGGGACTGGCAATAATGTATTCGATCATTGGTACCTTAGCGGCATTTAGCGGTTCAATGATGGGGTCACTGCTGGCACATCCCGCAACCCTGATCTTTTTTGCCGCATTAATGTTGGCATTATCATTAAGCATGTTTGGTCTATACGAATTTAAATTACCAAATGTCTTAACACAAGTAAGTGGTGGAAGTCGTAACGGCGCCTTGGGAGCCTTGATCATGGGGCTGACCATGGGGATCGTTGCTGCACCGTGCGTTGGCCCATTTGTTGTGAGTTTATTAGGATTTGTCGCTCAAAGCGGGTCGGTTTTTGTTGGATTTATTACATTTTTCGTATTGGCACTGGGTCTTGGCTTGCCCTACCTTTTCTTGGGAATATTCTCCGAAAAGATATCCGCTTTGCCTCGTTCCGGTGAGTGGCTGAATGGTATAAGGATATTTTTTGGACTTGCGTTGATCGGGATGTCAATTTATTTTATTTTACCATTGCTGTCAGGACACGTTGCAGAACTCTTATTACCCATTTACATGATTATAGCTGCAGTTTATTATGGTGTAATAGACAAGGCCGGCTTATCGGTGTCTTGGTTTTCAAGATTTAAAGTAGTTCTTGCGATGGCGATACTGGCTGCCGGGATTCTTATGCTTAAACCCGCACCACAAAACTTGAATGAGATGTCTTGGGAAGCCTATTCGGCCACTGTTTTACAAACCTCGATCAGTGAAAAAGAACCCGTGATCATTGATTTTTATGCCGAATGGTGTAATCCATGTAAAGAATTGGAACATATAACTTTTACAGATCCCGATGTACAGAATATATTAAAAGACTTTACGCGGCTTAAAGTTGACCTGACGGTTGTCAATGACAGCACAAACGCTTTGAAAAAAGAATTTGATATTCCCGGTGTTCCTACCATTGTTTTTTATGATAAAACGGGCATAGAAAGAAAAGACCTTCGATTGAACGGATTTGAAAAGCCCAATGCATTTATAAACCGGCTAAAAAAAGTCATATCGGAATGATCCGGGCGGAAAGTATAATAATTATTATTTGATAATAATAATTATTATCAATAAATTTAATAATTATGTCAAAAATGAAACACAACAGAGAAAGAATTCACTGGGTATTTCGGCGTATTACAGGACTGCAATTATTAATTTGCTTTGCTGTTCATGTGTGGGTTTTTGTTTTTAAACTCGAGCGGCCTATTACATTGGATGGCTTACAAGTCATATTCTCACATCCCATGTGGATCGTTTTTTATACTATTTTTATTGCCTTAGCGGTTTATCATGGGTTTTTAGGATTGTGGACCATCTTAACGGATGGAAATCCTTCTAAAACATACAAGAAAGTGTGGAAGATCATTTTGTTTACCTCAGGGAGCCTGCTTGTTGCTATGACTCTTTCGAATTTAATCGTATTAGGTGTATTATGAGAAAAGTAAGTACGTTTTCTCATTACAGAATGAATTTGCAATTAGGCATGTTCTCCTTTATGTCACACAGGATAACAGGTCTCTTGTTATTGATCTCCGGAATTATTATGTTGATTGGACTTTCGGTTGTCATGTTGGGGAGGACCACATTTGAAGAGTTAATCATATTATTACAATTTCCTGTTTTCCGTGTATTTGCACATATTATTTCCATTGCACTTTTTTGGCATGTGTTAAATGGGATCAAAATATTGATCATTGACCTTTTTCGTGCCGGTCGTATACATAAAGCTCTAACTCTTATTATGATCGTAATCTTTATCCTGGGGATCATATTCTATTTTATATATGGTTATCCGAATTTGGTGTACGCATGAAAAAATATGATCTG
>CAYPTO010000116.1:0-4933 GCA_964413625.1 uncultured bacterium | reverse complement strand
GATACCGCAATTCGCGTTTGGGGAAGCGGCAATTTTGAACATCGACCCGATGAAGAATATTTACATGAAGCCGGTATTTTGAGGCTGGAAATAGAGAAAGCAAAAAATACATTAAACTGGCATCCACATTGGAAATCTGAAGCTGCGGTAGAAAAGACCATGAACTGGTATAAAGAAGTTTTTAATGGTACTGATGCTCTATCCATGTGCCGTGAACAAATTAAAGAATATTTCAGGCTATAGATTTTATTATACATCTTACTACATATTTTGGGTATTCTCATAGATACCTCGTTTTTTCGTTACCCAAATAAATGGAGGGGTAACTTAATAATAGCCCGGCATGAAATGTTGGGTTTTTGTATTATTTTTTTTATTGCAACCCTGAGCTTGTCGAAGAGGTGAACGATAATAACCCGGGATGAAACCCCGGGCTCCTAATCCTATAGCTATAACAACCCCAGCGGGATTGAATAAGTAATAAAGAGCATTTATTCAACCTTGCCGGGGTTGTAGTTTTGAGGGTGTGCTGTTAGCTACTAATATTAGATTCTTTCCGGGGCCTTTAAATTGCTCCGCAGTTTTAATATGTGGTGTCAATCAGCAAAATCTTAATATTTTTTATAGGACAGATATAACTTTAAATGTTAAATTATCTATTGGGCAGATATTTTAAACATCGTGGTTATGTAGGACATATATCTACACCACTCATAGGAATTTATGAAAATCATCAAAACACTCTTTGACTCCGTAAAATGCATCGAACTCCCTCGATTCGATGATGAACGCGGATCTTTTATAAAATTGTATCACGATAGATTATTTGCAGAATACGGCTTGTCCGTTTGCTTTAAAGAATCATATTTTTCAATATCAGATAAAAATGTGATCCGTGGTATGCACTTTCAAGTGCCGCCTGCCGATCATGAAAAACTGGTTTGTGTGACATTCGGCGCTGTTAAGGATGTCATTCTTGATATTCGAAAGGATTCACCTACCTATGGTCAAGCCATGGACATTGTTCTAAGTGCCGAAAATCATTTGGCACTTTATATTCCTCGTGGATTTGCACACGGTTTTATGGGTTTGAAAGATCATACAATTATGAATTATCTTGTTACTGCACTGCATAGTCCCGAACACGATCAAACCATTCGCTGGGATTCATTCAGCTACGACTGGCAAAATGAGTCACCGATCATGTCCAAACGAGATCAGGACGCTCAATTGCTAAATGATTTTAAAAGTCCCTTTTAAGAGAGAATAATTTACATGAAAGTTTTTATAATTGGAGCATCAGGTTTAGTCGGTGGAAATTGTTTACAATGTATGAGTGAAAATCCCGATTTTGATGTTATCGGCTCGCATTATATGTTCGCGACAAACGACACGGAATACTTTGATGTTTTTAATCCGGCAAAAACTACCTTTGATCTCAAAGCCTTTGATCCCGATGTGATCATACACACAGGCGCTATGACGCATGTTGATTATTGTGAAACGCATCAGGACGAAAGCTATAAACATACCGTGAAATCAACAGAAGCCGCCATTGAGTTGGCAAATTCATTCAACGCGAAGTTTGTTTATATATCGACGGATTATATCTTTGATGGTAAGAGCGGCCCTTACACTGAGGATGCCGCAACGAATCCGCTCTCAATTTACGGTCGCCACAAACTTCTTGCGGAAAATATTGTAAAAGAACGCTGTGAAGATTATCTGATCCTGAGAATTACCAATGTGTATGGTAAAGAGATCCGAGGTAAAAATTTCATAGCTTTTCTAATAAAAACTGCAAAGAGCGGTGAAGCAAAACATTTGCGTTTACCGATAGATCAATATGCAACTCCTATAAATGCTGCAGATATTGGAAAAATAGTTTGTCGGCTGATTTTAGACTCAAAACAAGGTGTTTACCATCTTGCATCCGATGAATATATCAACCGTGTAGAATTGGCCGAAAAAGTCTTGACATATTTCCCGAATCATAAAATTAAACTTGAAGCTTTAAGCACCGCCGAATTGGGACAAGCAGCGCTTCGTCCTTTAAAAGGTGGATTAAAAACAGATAAAATAAAAAATGAATATCCCGATTTTGTTTTTTCAACCGTAGATAGCTATCTGGAGGACGAACGTGAAATTTAAGCATATTGATAAAGAGATGGCAATTACACTGGGGGCCATTGCTAAAAAAAATATTGAGCGACCCATGGAACCGGGTGTGGATTACATTCCTGCATCGGGTAAGGTGCTGTTTGAGCAGGATCTGCTTTATGGTATTGAAGCCGTTTTGGACGGCTGGTTGACCGGTGGTCGTTTTAATACGGAGTTTGAAACCAAGCTTGCCGGGATGTTGGGAAGCAAACGCGTATTGACCGTAAATTCAGGTTCCTCGGCTAATCTGCTGGCTTTTGCAACCTTGACTTCTTCCAAATTGGGAGAACGAGCCTTAAAGCCCGGCGATGAGGTAATTACTGTCGCCTCGGGATTTCCCACAACGGTCAATCCTATTTTACAATTCCATTGTGTACCGGTATTTATTGATGTTACCGTGCCGGGTTATAACGCCAATGTCGCTATACTGGAAGAAGCCGTATCATCCAAGACCAAAGCTATTATGTTGGCACATACTTTAGGTAATCCCTTTAATTTGGATGCTGTCATGGATGTCGCCAAGAAACATAATCTCTGGGTTATAGAAGACAACTGCGATGCTTTAGGTGCTGAGTTTAATGGCAAGAAAACCGGAACCGTCGGCGATTTGGGAACCTCATCATTTTATCCTGCCCACCATATCACCATGGGCGAGGGTGGCGCGGTGATGATCAATAACCCTAAACTAATACGTATTGCCGAAAGTATGCGCGACTGGGGAAGGGACTGCTGGTGTAAAACCGGTCATGATAATACCTGCAAGAATCGCTTTGGCGGTCAGTATGGTAACTTGCCTTTTGGTTACGATCACAAATATGTTTACTCCGAAAAAGGATTTAATTTCAAGATCACCGATATTCAGGCAGCGATCGGTTTAAGCCAAATGGAACGCATGGAATCCTTTGCAGAAAAACGCCGACACAATCATGAATATTTAACCAATCTTGTCAAGAATGAATTGGGTGATCTTGTCATTACTGACGAAGCTCATCCTAAAGCCATCCCTTCCTGGTTTGGGTGTACTTTTACTTTAAACGAAGATTTTCCCAAAAACCGACATGCCTTGTTGCAATATTTAGAAGAACGTAAAATCGGATCTCGTCTGCTTTTTGCCGGCAATATCCTCAAACAACCCGGATACCTTGATATGCCGCATAGAATTGCGGGCAGTCTGGAAAATACTGATCGGGTTATGAATGATACTTTTTGGGTAGGATCGTGGCCGGGACTTGAGGACAGGCATTTGGATTATATTGCCGAGCAGATGGTGACCTTCGTCAAAGAGAATAAATAGACGTCATATGTAAAGGTGCAGCATTGCTGCGTGACTATATATTGAGACGCCCCGATACATCAGGGTGTCTTTTTCTATGCATGAGTTTTTTCACAGATCGTTTGCGCAAAAGCGAGAGTTGTTTGAGAGAGGAGGGTATTACGAGAGATGATATCCTGAGATCGTGTGGATTATAGATGAAAAGTATTCTGAGATGAGGGTAAATTTTATTTCAATTCTTTCTCATAGAGATTGTAAACTGATAAAGACAATTCTTTTGCACCGACTTTTTTAAATCCCAGTTGTTCATAGTAAGCACAAAGCTTTGGATTTTTTGAATCGGCATCAAGTCTTAAATATTTACAATTTTCCACTTTTGCATTGTGTTCAATAGTTTGGATTATCTTAGCTCCAATTCCTTGCCCATTGTACTTTTCTTTGATCACTAACGAGTGGATATATTTTGCTTTTTCGTTTTGTTTTCCCCAGTACAGCAAATCCTCATTCAGTATTCTAACCATACCCAAATTTTCTCCGTTTAAAAATTCGATAAAAAAGAATTCATTGTTTTGAATACCCTCTTCAATCCATTTTATCTTTTCTAGAGGCGGGTTTTTCCAATATTGCCAGTGATCAATATTCATCTTATTGATCTTTTCAGCAGCCTTTTTGAATAAGTTCAAAACTGTACTTTTGTCGCATTTTTTTATTTGTTTAAATGTAATATCCATTAATGTGACCTTTTTTTCGAATTATCGCCAAAGACAAATTGGCGGTGTTGCAACAACAAGCCACAGCCCAATATGCGCTGAAATCTGCATTACATATACACTTTGTTATGCCGTCGTGTTTCATTCTGTATTAATTATTCTTCGAATCTTAATCGCATTTTTCCTCTGTTTCTTCCAAATTAAGATATACTCCAAATGCCTCCGAAATAATACGAACCATTATTTTGTTAATATAATCCATTGATGATTTTTTATTGATGTAAAACAATATATCAATTGCTTCAGTTTCGTAATTATTTAGATCTGCACTTGACCGGTTCTTTCACATAGAGGATTCCAATCCGTCAACATTTGTTTTACTTTTTCAATGCCTTTTTCTTCCATCGTTCAAATTCAACTATTTTGATTCTCAATTTAGTTTTGAAAAATTATTCCATTATTAAGATACCATTTAGCAACTTTTCCAAATACATTTGAAACAGAATTCCCTTTAAATTCCTTTTTTTCTTCCATAAATTCCCCTATAAATGTATCATCAATTTCGCTTTTCAATTTTAATATTACTGGATTAGTTTTTCTGTCATAAATTGTCAGTTTCCCAGAATACATTACCCATTCATTTGATTGCAAATGTTTTCCAATTACATTCTGGTTTGCTTGATATATAATTTTTGTTTTTGACATTTATTATTTTGATCGTACAAATTGTGAGCGGGCTTTTATTCTTACAAGTTTAATTTTACTCATTTTCTTCATAATAATAAGAATA
>CAYPTO010000115.1:0-5010 GCA_964413625.1 uncultured bacterium | reverse complement strand
CAAAAGCCAAGGAAATCGTTTTTTTATCGATCCCCACGTAGATTTTAGAATAATATCCGTATCACGGCCCAAACCGGCCATTTGTAAAAGATCTTCAGTAGCTTCTTCACGGAGTACATCGATAATATCATCAACCGTTACCACACCGATAAGTTTATTTTCATCATCAACAACAGGAACAGCCACAAAATTATAGCGTGATGCCAAACGGGCAACTTCTTCCTGATCTGTATCCGGTCTGATACTGACAACTTCTTCAACCATTATATCAGATAATTTTTTATGAGGATCGTTCAAAATAAGTTGACGCAAGGAGACAACACCGATCAAATGTGATCGTTCATCGGTCACATAAATATAAAACACCATTTCAGTATCAACGCTTTTTTGAATTTCTTCCGTAGCCTTGCCTACCGTCAGCGATTCATGAAGATGAAAGACTTCCGGGTTCATAATACCACCGGCCGTATCTTTATCGTACTCCATCAAGGCTTCAACTTTTCGGGATTCTTCCTCTTTCATGAGCTTTAATAGTTCTTGTTGCTCTTCCTGAGGCAAAAGACGAAGGATACCGGACTCATCATCATAATCCATTTCACGGAAAATATGAATAATATCATCTTTTTTTAGAGACTGCAGAATTTCAACGATAATATTATCATCTACTTCGGATAAGACTTCTGCTTTTTGCTCATTGGATTTTATCAGAGAGAAAAAATATAAACGTTCATGTTGGGTAAACGAACGAAATAATAAAGCAAGATCGGCGGGGTGAGTTTTATCGATTATATTGACCAGATTTACTTTCGCGCCGCGCCGATGCAGTTTCCGGTAGGTATCTACAAGTAGGATCACTTCATTATTTCTCATAGCCTACTCCTTCTTCTCCATCTTTTCGTTTACGTTTTACATGAACATTCTTATGTATTTTTAGCATACCAATAATGAGCAAAAGCGTTCCGCCGGCAAGGATCAGCCACGGGACAAATAAATTCCCGTACAAGACTTTCTCGCGCAATTGCGGTACATTGATATCGATCAAAACCAGTATATTAAAAATACTGTGAATTATAATACCGGGAAGAATAGAATAAAAGGAATAAGCGATATAACCTAAAATAATTCCCGCTGCAAATATAGCCGGCGCATTGCTAAAGCTCAAATGAACAACCGTAAAAAGCAAGGCTTGCAATATAATGGCAAAAACAGGGGCATATTTATTTCTCAACATTATCCTAAGCAGATATCCGCGAAACACAGCCTCTTCGACCACGGGTGTAATAATACCTATGACAGGTAATATCAGTAGATAATTTAACGGATAAAGTACTTTTAAATCATCGTTTATAAATTGCTCGCTACCTATGAGCATGTCCATCAGATACTGAATAAATTCAATCAATATAACCATACCGATCGCGACAAAGACAATATCACCCAAAGCACGAATTGATACCGACCGCAATCGAAAAGCATGTTTGATGGATTTTCCATTCCCAATGACATATAAAAGTACAGGGACCAGTAATAACAATTCAAATAAACCCTGAATAATATAACGGACAGCCTGGGGCGTGTTTCCCATAAACGAATTATTATAATAAAATCCAAGGATAAGAATTAAGTAAGCGACCAAGCTCATAAATAGGATCAATAATGCAGTTCTATAATTGTAGTATTGTGACATTGGAAAATCTCCTACATGATGATCTCGTTCTTTTTATTGAATTCTTTAATTTCGCCATCAATAATGATATTGCTCACACCTTTGAACCATATTGATTCAAAATAAGGATTATGGACGGTCACATTTTCGATCTTTTCCATTAGGATCTGTGATTCCGGATGTTTATCTCTCGACCAATCCGAAGGCGGTGTTTTTATATATTTACTGCTGTCACTGAGGACATAAAAAGCTTTTTCTCGTTCATCTGCAATACGCAATGCTGAGTGAGTTCCAATCTTATTGATAAAACCGCGGTGCCAATACCAATCTGTTCCTACCAGCACAATGTCACAGCGGGATATTGCCAATTCCATGGCAGCATCCGTATAAAGTGAAACGGGGATACCGGCCCGACCCAGGTATTTTGCCAACGACACACCTTCACCTACCGGACGTGCTTCCGTTAGAATCACTTCAAAACGCTTACCTGTCTTGGCAGCTTCCATGATGGCTTTTCGCACTACAGAGCTATGCGAGAAGGTAAAGATCTTGGAGCCATCCTTAATTAATTTATTTACTGTCGTTGTTACTGTTTTATCATTGTTCTTCTGTATTTTATTTCTGTACTCCAAAAGGATGTCCGGAATTTTCTTGTCGGATTTGATCTCTTTGATTATATAAGCCTGCATATGGGGAAAAATAGCAATAAGGGGGTGAGCTGTTATGGCTTTAGAATAAATATAATCCATGACCTCTCTTTGTGCATCGGTAGAAAGTTCATCGTTTTCCGTAAAATACCGATTCAAAATATGAATATACTTAAAAAGAATTGTGGTTGCCCCGGCTTCCTGTTCAAGAAGCATTGCCTCGAATTCCGGATAGTCTATCATCATGATTAATTCTCCTCCCGCGGCATAGCAACCGCAGTCTTATTGCGATCTCTAATTAATACGGACTGCATATCAAAAAGCCGTCTGAACATAGGAATTTGCATATCCATTTTCAAAAGGGATTTTTTTGCTCTTTCAAATTCACCTTTCCGCCGACTTAGTTCAGAAATATAATAATAGATCATTGATATGTCTTTATCTTCAAGATCTCCCAAGAGCAAGGCTTTTGCAAAATTAACAATAGCTTTTTCTCTATACTCTGATGCCAAAGTTTCATTTCCATCGTCATCATATAACCAGGACATGCGTAAATAGGTATCTGCAAACACGGTCGGTAGTGCTTTGACTTTTTCAAGCATATACACATAATGCTCAAAAAGCTCCATAGTAGTGGGATTTGTATCGGTAAATCTTTCTCTGTAATCTTTAGATTCGATCACATTCTGCACTTTCTCGATCTCGCTGGGAATCTGGGTAAAATCATGAGTAACATAAAAACAATGATGACAAAACACCAACCATGTATCAAGAATATCATCATCTAAAGTACGGATCCTGAAATCACTTTCAACCATATCTACAGTATATATCTCTTCGGCCGAATGATTATTTACAGGCTTTCCACAAACGGGACAAACAACAATGGATTTCCGTTCTTCTTCTTGAGTTAATGTGGTATTTCCAAATTCACGTTCTGTCATATATTTTCCTTAGAATGGCAGTTCTTCTTCATTTTCGGGTACATTGGGTTCCGTCGGTGCTGCAGAAGTAGATTGTGCAGGTTTGTTATTGCTCTGAGCCGGTGCATAAACACCGCCGCCATCGTTACCGCCGGCTGGTTGCTGCGCGCGATCCAATAACATTGCTATATCTACCATGATTTCGGTTGTGTAATGTGTTGCGTTATTGTTGTCGGTCCATTTACGGGTACGCAAACGACCTTCAATATAAACCAATCTGCCTTTGGTAAAATAATTACCGATATATTCGGCTGTTTTACCAAAAGATACACAACGATGCCATTCTGTCGTGTCCGTATATTCGCCATTTTGATTTTTTCTTGTCTCATTGGTGGCAACAGAAAAATTGGTTACGGCAGTCCCGCTTGGAATAGCCCGTTGTTCCGGATTTTGTCCCAATCGACCGACTAAAACAACTTTGTTCATCGAGTTCTTATGCATGTTATTCTCCCTGAAATAATTTTATAATTTTATTTGCCCTGACCTTTTTACCATAGATCACAGCATAAACGGTTTTTAATTGATGCTTTGCTAAAATTGTCTGAAATACAAGTTCATTTGCCTGAATAGCATCCACAGGATACTTGGCATTTTGACCGGCTCTAATGATGATGGCATCTTCAATATTTAAATTCGGCACTACAGCATAGGGATGCGACATATCGGGAAATCTAACCCCCAGATCATCATCATTATGCCCACGTAAGGGATTCTTGCCGGAAACGTTGATATGATCACGAACAGCAAACATTGCATTTTCGTCTATTTCTTCTGAGCAAAATGTCAATAAAAACGATCCGTCGTATTTTGCCAATTCCTCGGCGGACACACATTCTTTAGCTGAACGAAATGTCCAGTTTTCAGGTAAGACATCCGGCATTTCCATTCCTGATAGATCTATCCAATTCATCAATTTATACTCCTTGGCCCAAATATTCCGGTTCCAATACGCAATAGAGTTGCTCCCTCTTCGAGCGCAATACGATAATCGTGGGTCATGCCCATTGACAGCTCATCCATTTTAAAATGATCGTTTTCCATGACTTTATTATCTTCAGCCAGCGATCGCAAGAGTGCAAAAGAGTGATGAATCTCTTTTTCATTATCCGTAAAAGCTGCCATCCCCATCAGTCCGCGAACATCCAAACCGTCAAATTCTCTTACCTTTTCCATAAAGTCGGAAAGTCCCTCCGGTGACAAACCGGATTTATTCCGCTCGCCGGAAATATTGACTTCGATCAAACATTTGATCCGGTATTTGCTTTGTGCAATTAGCTTAGCAAGTTTCTCTGTTTGCAAACTATGAAGCCAATCAAAATTCTGCAAGCATTTATTTGCTTTGTTCGACTGAAGGTAGCCGATAAAATGTCTGGTAATTCCCTCAAAAGCATCGACGGAAAACTTGTCTAAAGCATCTTGAATACGGTTTTCGCCAAGATCGGTGATCCCGGCCGCAACTGCAGAACGCATTTTTTCAATTGGCTGTTTTTTACTAACAGCCACGATACGTACCCGATCGGGATAGGGTGAGTAGTGCCGTATATCTTGTCTTATGACTTCAAGTTTGTTTTTTATCATTGTTCTCGATGCTTAGAGCTTGGGAGCTTAGGTGTTTAGATGCTTAGAAAAGTTCTAAACTCTAAACGCTAAACTCTAAGCTCTAAACTCTTTTATTATTCACTTTTCATTTCCTGCAATTCGTCATCTTTTTCGT
>CAYPTO010000114.1:0-5018 GCA_964413625.1 uncultured bacterium | reverse complement strand
CAAGGTCATTACCGTCATAAAAAACAATCCGGTGGTGCAGGCCAGTTCGGCGAAGTCTATCTTCGTATTGAACCTAAACCCCGAGGTGAAGGTATTGAATTCGTCAGTGAATTGGTTGGTATGAACGTTGACCGTTCCTTTGTTCCTTCAGTGGAAAAAGGTGTAAATCAGGCAACAATTGAAGGTCCTTTGACCGGTTCAAAAGTGATCGATATTAAAGTTGCTTTCTATGATGGTAAGCAGCACCCCGTTGATTCTAAAGATATCGCATTTCAGATCGCCGGTCGCGGTGCTTTTCGTGAAGCCTTCCAAGCTGCAGATCCTATCTTACTTGAACCGATCTATGAAATTGAAGTTAAGATCCCCGAAGAATACATGGGTGATGTCATGGGTGATGTTTCTTCACGTCGCGGTAAGGTTTTGGGAATGGACTCCGATGGCCATAATCAGATCATTAAAGCGTCTGTTCCTTTAGCCAATTTATACAAATATGCCAACACCTTGCGCTCAATATCCCAGGGTCGCGGCCAGTATCGCCGGAAATTCTCACATTATGAATATGTCCCGAAAGAAATTCAGGACAAGATCGTAGCTGCTCATCAGAAAGAGAAAGAAGAAGCGCATAGCTAAATATCAATTAAATGATATAATAAACAGGCTCCACAAGGAGCCTGTTTATGTTATGAATGGGAAAATTTGTGATGTGGGGCACACAGAATAAATATCGATTTTGAATGGCAACCGCGTTTTAATGATAAAATATTATGGAATTTTGATGAGCTTGAATTTCATAAAACCTACATCCTCAATAATCCCACCAATTGGGGAAAAATAATTCATATATTAGGCATATACCAGGAAACACCTATGTTCATCACTATCATCGAAATAAAAGTTCGTTGCAATAATCAGGATAAGGTTCGAGATATCCTGAAGGGGGAGGGAGCGGACTTTAAAGGTCTTGATATGCTGACGGACACTTGTTTTAGAGTGCCGTATAGACGTTTAAAACTTCGTGAAGGCAATATCGAGAATAATCTCATCCATTATGATCGTCCGGATCAGAAAGGTTCCAAACAGTCTAAGATGCTTTCCGGTACCCTTTTATAGGAAATAGTCAAAAGATCTAAAAATAAATGGTTCAACAAATCAACAATATTTATTTTGTCTAAATGCTCAAATAATAGTATCTTGCCTGATGAAATATAAGGCAAATTATGATTAAAGATATCTTAAATAAATTACAACTGACAAAAGATGATATTGTTAACTTGCTAAAGACTCAGGGAGATGATCGTCAAGAACTTTTCGAATATTCCGCAAAGATAAAAGAAGAATATGTTCAAAATAAAGTCTATTTGCGCGGATTGATTGAATTTTCAAATATTTGCGGTAAGAATTGTTATTATTGTGGAATTAGACGATCCAACACCAAGGTCAAACGATATAATCTTTCCGATGACGATATTCTGAATGCAGCGTATTATGCCTATAAGAATAATTACGGTTCGATCGTCATGCAATCCGGTGAATTGGAAGACAAGAAATTTACATCACGTGTAACAAGTTTACTCAAAAGGATTTCAGAATTTTCTAAAGGGAAACTCAGAGTAACACTTTCATGCGGTGAACAAAGTCTTGAAATCTACAAAGAATGGTTCAAGGCAGGTGCCGAAAGATACCTTTTACGCATTGAAGCTTCAAATAAAGAATTGTACATGAAACTTCATCCAAATGATGAGCTGCATGCCTATGAACGACGACGACAAGCCTTAAAAGATCTGAGGACTGCCGGATATCAAACAGGGACCGGTGTCATGATAGGTGTGCCATTTCAGACTTATGAAGATCTTGCTGACGATCTGTTATTTATGCAAAACATCGATATCGATATGGTGGGGATGGGCCCTTATCTTGAACACAAAGATACGCCATTATATCAATACAAAGATCTCTTGCTTCCCAAAGAAGAAAGATTTGACCTGTCACTCAAGATGATCGCACTTTTGCGGATCATGATGAAAGATATCAATATTGCGGCTTCAACCGCCATGCAGTCCATAGATCCTCAGGGGAGAGAGAAGGCCATTGAAGTCGGAGCAAATGTATTTATGCCGAACTTAACGCCTTGTTATGTTAGAGGTGAGTATAAATTATATGAAGATAAACCCTGTACCGATGAAAACCCTGAAGATTGTCAACGCTGTGTAGAACAGCGCATAGCTTCCGTTTCCAATGATATAGCTTATGGGGAAATGGGTGATTCAATGCATTACGTGAAACGCCTGCCGGCCGAAGGCCTACTACGCCGCCGTGCCACGCCATAGCCCTTGGGCGAAGGATGGAAGACGTGAAATGATACAAAGCCTGTCATCTTGAAGGGAGTGCCTGCCCACCGTGGCTTATTGAGCGCAGGTTGGAAAAGATCTATTCATGAGATGATGATCTTGAAATGAAAAAGTTAAACGTAAGACGTAAAAGGTATATGAATTACTCCGTACTTTAGCTCGGGGTATAAGGCAATTTTATATATGGGGTTTTAATTCCTTTCGTTTTTTAATCTTTAGGGTTAAAACCCAATTTGTATGTTGTTAGTGCCACGGCATAAATGCCGTGGCAACTCATGATTGATAATTACGCAAGACGTAAAGACTTTCCGGATGGCGCCCGAATCCCGAAGTTTTGGGAAGAGGATCTGTCAGATGGTCGAAAAGACTGAAGAAGAACCGTGAGATCATCCTTTGTTTCATCCTCTGCTATGGCTACGATGGACAGGACGGATAACAAAAAGGCTAGGCCGGCAGGCGTGAGATGTAAGAACATATATATGCCTGACATGTAAAGACGCGATTTATCGCGTCTCGTGATTAACACGTAAGAACACAAATATAAACACTTCATGTAGAGACGATGATTCATAGTGGCGCGATGAATGTTTGCGTAAAAATGCTGGGATTCTTTCAAAGAGATTTAATGTGCTGAGAGGATTATTATATGATCTTAAAAAAAATATAAATTTTATAATTTTTAACATAAAAACCTTTGTGTTAAGGCTTTTTTATATCAATTGTTAACTATTTAGGATGTGATGTGTCAAATATTTGATGAAAGTATCATACTTAATTGGAGAAAAAAATGAAACGTATCATATTTCCGTTGGTCATCATGATTATGCTTGTTTCTTGTGCAAGCTTACCGGTTGTAAACAGTTCATTCAAAGAAAATGAAAGTGTAAAAAGCACGTATCGATTTGACGTAGAAAACAATATTGCCTATAAAGTTGAGCATGATGATTCCTATCTTTACCTTGAATTAAAAACGGATGATAAAACTTCCATTCAAAAGATTTTCATGCATGGTTTATTTATCTATGTGGATCCAAAAGGTGGAAGAAGTAAAGATATCTATTTCAATTATCCGCTTAAAAAGAGACCTGAACCCGGAGCTATGAAACAAATAATGAAAGATTGGCAAAACGGACAGCGTGAATTCTCCGTTGATAGATTTTTGGATCGGGTGCCAATGGAAGCAATATACTCCAATAATGAAGAAGCGGAAAAAATACCTGTATTTTCGACTTCAGATGGATATATGGTTGAGCTTAGTGCCCTCACTCCCAATATACTTATTTATAAATTAAGGATTCCTCTTGAGGAAACCGGTAATGCAGATATATTTTCCCTGGGTATTATGACGGGAAAAGTTAAAATGCCTTCAATGAACGGACAACAGAGAAGTGGTCAGCATGCTGGAATGTCCGGGGGCAGTATGGGTGGTGGGAGACCAAGTGTGGGCATGCAAGGTGGACAAGATGGGGGTGTTGACCGTGAGGCTATGATGAAGCAATTATCGATTTGGTTCCAAGTTGATCTGAACAACTGAGGCAGTGAATAATTATTCTTTCAAATTTATTTGAAATATTGTAACCTATAAGTCTAAGAATTGAGGTTGCTTATGAGAATAGGTAAAATGTTATTATATTTCGGGATAGTATTCCTGATCACTTTTTTAACTACAGCTATTGTAACTGCTCTTTACGGGCGAATTGTTCATGGAACCTGTGGTTTGAATTGGGAAAGTGCCATAATAAATGGTTTTATATTTGGATTTATCCTGACTTGGATGGAAGCCAGGCGTATAGATCGCGACGAAGATGAAGCCGATAATCCTTACGATTAAAATCCGATAAAAAGCGTGATATAAACAAGAAAGGGGAAAATTTTCCCCTTTATATAGCCTGAAAGCGGCTATATATTTTTTGTATCCAACGAAATCAAATAATCATTTTAATGAATAATAAAACGATGTAAAGCTGTTTATTTATTCGCCTAAAAATGATTTGATCATTTCAATAACTTGATCTTCATCAACTATATCGTAGTAGATATAAGTTCCTTTACGTTTCTTGGAAACGATTCCTGCGTATCGAATTTTTGTCAGATGCTGTGAGACGGTTGCAGTCGGCACATCAATGCACGTCTCTAGGTTATTAACATTTGTGGGTCCATTTTTGATCAATCCACGTAAGATAGCTAAGCGGATCGGGTGCGCGATGGCCTTTAGGATTTCTGCTTTGCGTTGCAGGTATTTGAAATCATTTTTACTCATGGTATTTTCCTCCTTGGAATTAAATTATTTTATAGAATATAAGCTATATTGCTGTATAATCAACATTAATTTTTACTTAAGAAATAGTTAAGGATTAATATGTAGGGGATCTGATAAATGAAAATTATATTTTAATAAGCCAAGATTATTGCTTTCGGAACCTATGCTTGAGTAATGTAAAAAAAGTTGTAATTTACATATTAAAAAAAAATAACAATATTAAGCACAGAACAAGGAATGTTGATTTGTGATATCCGAAGTTAATATTTACTTCGTTATTCAAATATCAGTGTTCCTTGTTCAGAATTTAATTATTTTATTAATTGTTTCTCCCATTCTCCTTTGCTCCGATTCTCCCTCTCGCTTAAAAAAAAACAAAACTCGCAAGATTATAGATGTTATATAAAAAA
>CAYPTO010000113.1:1120-5019 GCA_964413625.1 uncultured bacterium | reverse complement strand
TGTTGCTATGCAAACAGCCAACAAAACAATAACTAAACGTTTCATTTCTAACTCCTCTATTTTTACCTTATATGTTTACTACGTTAAAACTAATATAGCGCACATTTTTTCCAATGTCAATTCATTTTAATTTAAACAGAAAAATAAATGTATTAACAAACCAACTATTAAACTTTATAATTTTAGGACAATTCCCAAGCGTAAACCTAATTCAAAATCCAATGACTGTAAGATCGGTAAATTTGTAACCCTAATAATATCAGGACTGTATGCCAATGCCTCATAAAATTTCAGATCAAAGATAAGAAAATTTATCCCTTGTGCCAAACCGAAACCATAGGAAAGATGATTGTTCCAATAAAGATCACCATCAATAAAGCCATAAGAATGAGCACCAAAACGAATACTTTCTTCAAAATAAATACTGAATTTTGGACGAGCTTTATTTCTTCCTATAATATTTTGCTGAAAGACCAAACTGATAGCATAGCGCGTTGCCGTTGTATCATTCACATCAAAGTTTGGAATAGTAGTATCAACCACACCTACGTGATCGAAAGAAGCATAATCAAAGGAGATGCCAAAGGAATTAGGACTTTTTGATTTTTTTCCGTTCCAACCATATGGGTGTAACATTAAGCCGGCTTCCCATGTATACATATTACTGAATAATTCTAATGACCCATATCCGCCCAAATTACCGTTCCATCCCAATTGCCCTGTTACACCAAGAGGCTCAACCATACCATATGAACCATATAATTTATATTTCCAAGAATAGATTTTTTTCTGTTTTTTCTCGGATTTTACCGGTTTGATCTTAGATTCTATTGCAGACTGAACTATCAATTCATCTTTTTTATTCTGCTTCTGCAAATAAAGATTAACATATTCTGCAACGTCTTCAACAGTCTTAAATTTTGCTTCTTCTTCAGCAGGTATATCAATGTTATAACGTGATTCCAACTGTTTGATCACACTGTTGAGGTCAGCAGTTGGAACTACATTATTTTCTGTCTTAATAATCTCAATATCGGTTGAGTTTAAATAAGTACCGTAAAATTCTTTAAAGAATTCCTCCCTAGACTTTGCATTTTGTGCAAAAGATGAGACACAGAACAAAAGAAAAATTATTACAGTTATTATTTTTAAACGCATTATCATCTCCTACAATTTTAATGTCAATAACTATTCTGACAATATTAATATAAGCTAACAAACTCAAACAATGATGTCAATGCATTTATATAAGCTTATAGGACACTCATAAATTCAGATGCACTAAGCCTTTCACAGTTATATATCATGTCTTTCAACTCAGAAATATCAAACCTGTCACCACACAAAGCTTCGACTTTTGCATCTAAGTCTGCCTCAGTCATCGGCTCACGAGGATCACCTTTGGGATATTCCAAATATAAGGTATGTTCTGTTCCGTCTTTAAGTTTGATCGTGACCTGAGAAGGTTGTTTTGCCGGAAACATTTTTTCAAATTCTTCAGATGCTTCACCCTTGATCTTATCAATAACTTCCCAAATTCGAGGATCTTTAATACTTTCATCATCAAAACTCCTAGTTGTAACTTTTCTATCAACCAAGGCACAAGCAATACAATATGGCAGACTATGATCAGCGGTTTCTCTGGATTTTGGACGATATTTATGGGTGTCAAAAAGAATATCACAGGCTCTGGCTATCGTTTTAATGGTAACGCTGTCAATATCTTTATAATTAATGTCGTTTTCGCTCATGATCTTGATAGTAGCTGAAATATGAGTATGTGTTAATGCCTCAGTAGGAAATGCTTTCATAGAACATTCCATGATCTTAAATGATTCGCCAAGTCTTCCGATCAAAGCATCAACATCCCAATCGGGACCAAATACATTCATTAGCCCTTCTTTACCCTCAAATATTGCTTCAGTACCGGTATAACCCTTCTCAGCCATTAATGCGGCTAAAACGCCCGATTGAGTTGACATGGGATCGACCGTGTTCTTCATCATGGTCAATTTACCTGCCGTGGGACATCCTATGGTATAATTATGACACGCACTGATCCCAATTGCGTTAACCATTTGATCTACGTTTAATCCCAGTACTTTTCCGGCAACTAGAGGAGAAACAAATTGTGTTAATGTTGCATGATGCCATTTACGTTCACGCACTCCCGGTTTGGCAAATTCACATATTCGTTGCTCAAATTCATAGGCCAGGACTATTGCAACGATCACATCTTTCATTGAAGCCCCTACCCTTTCCGCTATAGCAAGCGCGGCGGGAATAATATCAGAAGGATGAGACGGATCTTCTTTCCAATAAATATCATTGTAATCAAGAGCCCGGATCATCAGAGCATTTAAGAAACTGGCTTGTACGGCTGGCATTTTGTTCTTAAAGCCAAATATCGTAGCTTCTTCTTTACCACCCATCTCGGTATATATATCTTTAATAATATTTACATCGCGGGTATGCATTGATCCAAGAGCACACCCAATCGAATCGTAAAGATAGCGCTTTACTTCCTGAATAACGTTTTCAGGTAAGTCTTCATAGCATAAATTTACCGCATATTCAGCGATCTGACGACTAATGGTTTGTTCCACTATAATGCTCCTTCGTACTTAGTTATGTAACAATAAAAATTTAACCGATATTTTTCTTAATTTCCAATATATTTTCTGATGGTTTTACATTTTTTGGGCAAGCATCATTACAGTTATACATACTGTGACAACGAAAGACTCCATTCTCGCCCGTAACAAGCTCCATCCGCTGATCATGAATCGTATCTCTTTCATCTTTGAGAAAGCGATTGAGCGTTACATAGGCGGCCGGACCATGAAAATCCGGATTCATACCGGTCATCATACAGGCAGAAAAACAAGCGCCACAAAGTATGCAGTCGATTATTGAATCCATTTCTTTTCTATTGGCATAACTTTGGTGAGCATCCCCCGAATTGCGGACAAGATAAGGTCGAATCGATTCATATTTTTCCCAAAATCGCTCCATGTCAACCATAAGGTCTTTAATGATCGCCAACTGAGCTAAAGGGCGAATAACATTTTTACCCGGCCTTAACGATACCTCACAAGCTAAACCATATTTCCCATTTATATGCATTGCACATGAACCACATCGTCCTTGTGTACATGAAGCTCGGAATGCCAATGTGCCATCAAAATGATCACGTATATATAACAAGGCATCAAGTATGGTATTTGCTTTGCTCCGAGGAACATTATAGTTTACAAACCTATGTTTTGTATCCGTAAGCGGATCAAAACGAAACACAGATAATTTATAGGTTTTTTCTTTCATCTAATTAGTGATCTCGGATCAGAAAATATAGCTATTAGCGGATTGCTTCTTGTTCGTATAGACATATATTTGATCTTTATTTTATTCTTTCTGACTTTTACCAAGGAATATCTTGGACGACCTTTTGACTTTGGAAAATCATTCCTAAAATGTACACCTATACTTTCTTTTCTTTTTAGGGCACATTGAATAATGATTTCAGCGATATCTAAACTTCCTTTTAGTTCAATCGCTTCAAACAAACCAAAATTCGAACGAGCTTCTCTACCATCAACGAACATTTCAGTTTGGTACAGATTTTTTAGTTCTTTTATTATTTGAGCAGCTTCTACCAATCCCATTCCATCTCTGTATATCCCGACAAAATCATCCATTGCTCTATTCATTCTATCACGGATCTCTGCCGGTCTGATACCCTTTTCATTTTCCAGAAGTACTTTTATTTTATTCTCTTCTTCAGCAAAAGCATTTTCAAAAAATACTTTATTGGGCAAACGATAATGCTTTTGTCTGATATATGATCCTGCAGTTTGAGCTGCTATTTCACCAAATACCAGCGCTTCAGTTAGTGAATT
>CAYPTO010000113.1:0-1110 GCA_964413625.1 uncultured bacterium | reverse complement strand
CCTGAACAAGCACATTCGCCGGCAGCAAAAAAACCTTCAGTATCTGTTTGTGTTTTTTTATCGGTATTTATCCCGCCTATAGTATAATGTTGTCCCGGAGTCACCGGGATCTTTTGTCTGATAGGATCCAAATTAGCATAGGTTTTACAAAGCTCTCTAACTCCCGGAAGTTTTTTCCTGATCTGCTTACTTCCAAGACCTCTAAGATCAAGATAAACATTTTTTGCGTTAACACCTCTACCGGCCAAAATCTCGCGTTTAATATTACGGCTAACAATATCACAGGCTGATAATTCTTTTCTTTCTTTTGAATCATTATAAAATTTCAGAAAACGCTCGCCTTTTCTGTTTAACAGTATTGCGCCTTCCCCCCGGGCTGCTTCAGTGATCGAGATATGAGATCCGGATAATTGGGTTGGATGAAACTGAATATATTCCATATCACGTAATGATGCACCTGCATACATAGGCACAGCAAGACCCCATCCTGAATTCGTCAATGGATTTGACGTATTGCCAAATATTTTACCACTGCCGCCTGTAGCCCAAATAACAGCTTTTGAAGAAAATATTTCCATTCTCCCCGTAGCTATTTCCATTGCAATAACGCCCGAGACTACATTATTGTAAACAAGTAATTTATGAACAAACCATTCATCGTAAAAACGCAGTAGATCGGGTTTATTTTGACGTAGGCGAATACATTGTTCATATAAGGTATTCATGACTACATGACCTGTTCTATCAGAAGAATAAACAGTTCGAGGAAATGTTGCGGCCCCCATGGTCCTTATTGCAATGCTGCCATCTTGTTCACGAGAAAAAAGGCAGCCCCATCTTTCTAACTCTTTGATCTTACCCGGAGCACCTTCGACAAGTAACTGAAGCGCTTCCGGATCAGAAGTATTGCAACCGCATTTCATCGTATCCTGAAAGTGTTTTTCAAATGTATCGCTATCTTCTCCATCTGGATTATTTTTAATTAGAACAGCATTTAATCCGCCGGATGCGGTAACACTATGTGATCGAAGAGGATAAACTTTTGAAATAATCGCAACATGAAGACCTTGTTTTACTCCTCCAATTGCAGCTCGAAGTCCCGTTATACCT
>CAYPTO010000112.1:0-5035 GCA_964413625.1 uncultured bacterium | reverse complement strand
GGTGAATATCCTGTCGAGATATATGATCGACAACCACTTTACATTTTGGATAAAAGCGATTGCGTGGTCTTCACCGAGCATATTCTTGCCATGGCAATGGCACACGACTGGCAAAGCTTTTTTAGTATTTTACAACGCATCCGCTACAAGGACGGGATAGTCAGCTACATTAACCGAAATCATTACGGAGAATATGATTGGTTCCCGAACAATACGTGGCTGGCAAATGATATCACCGGGGAATTAGCTGGAAAATATCTAGAGCTTGATACAACACACGTAAAAAAGGGAAAATTCTTTGCGAAACGCGGTGTACCTTACGATATGCCTGAAGATTCTATGGTGTGGGGTTATGTTTCTATAAAAGCCATGCCGCTTGTGCTGGATAAATTGCAAACCGGTGATCTGGTTGGCGTCGTCCGCGGTTATAAACATAATAATTGGATCGGACATTTTGGCATGGTCATACGGGACGATGATGGCACGGTTTATTTTTTACATTCTACTCCGCCTGAAGTCAAGCAACAACCCTATCTGGAGGTATTGGATAAAGTTCAGGCATCCAATATGGAAAAAGCCGAACACAATGCTCCCATTGAAATCATAAACGCTGAGATCAAACTTTACAATAAAGATCATAAAGATGATCCAAAACCTTATGAACCTGTACAATATTACACTTTGGGTTATAAATTCCTACGTGTAAAAGAAGATCCGCTTGCTTCAATTATGAAAAAGGGACAAGAATTGCGTTTACAGGTTGTCCCTGTTTATCCGCTTGCACAAAAAGTAAGCAAACGGGATTCCGTTTTGCAGGCATTAAGACCTTAACGAGGTTTTTATTATGAACGATTATACCGCATTGAACATTGCGGTGCTGTCTATAGGGTTTGCACAATCCTTTTACGCAGGCATTATGCTTCTGCTTAAGAAAAATGCGCGCTTACCTGACCGTATTCTTACGGTTTGGCTCTTTGCAATTTCTCTACAAATGATCATATCCCTGTTCAATACAAGATATACGATTACAGCCTTTCCAATTTCTCCTTTTGTTTACGGTCCTTTGATGTATATCTATATTCGTACTCTAATCGATCCAAAACCACGATTGCGTCATTATTATATTTCATGGTTCCTTCCCGTCATTGCGTTTGCGGTGCTGGCTTTGATCTACCGGAATCAACCTATTCTCATCTTTGATGATTTTCTTGAAAATGCACCACTGCGTGCCGTACGTTTTTCTTATGCTATTTTACTGATGGCTTCAATTCTCGGTTATTCCATTATGACATTTGTAAAGCTTGGAATGCATAGAAAAAAAATTAAGGATATGTATTCTTATACCTCACAAAAGATCACGCTCAAATGGGCATTATTCGTATCAATAACTTTCTTTGTGATGTATTTTGGCCTTTTCGTACTTGGTTTTACTCGTGTTTTTGCTGAGAATTTCAATTTTGACCCGCTCCTTGTGGGCAATATTATTCTGGTCTTCTATTCCTTTACTTTTAGTATTTTCGGTTACCAGCAAGATCGGATCTATCCAGAAGAAGTTCCGCTGGCAAAGCCCAAATATGAACGTTCCGGATTACATCCTGCAAGCATGGATAAAATAAAAGACAAACTTCTGGCCCTCATGGATAAAAAACAGATATATCGCGAACCCGAGTTGACCATTCTTGATGTATCGCAACAACTTGCAGTACCCCGGCATCATGTCACGCATGTATTAAATGAAAAATTAGGAAAAAACTTTTATACATTCATCAACGAATATCGCATCGAAGATGTAAAACGGCGACTGAAAGATCCTAAAAATAATAACTTAACCGTTCTGGCCATTGGCTATGACGCAGGTTTCAATTCAAAATCGTCCTTTAACACCTTGTTTAAGAAAAGCACGGGGGTAACTCCTTCAGAGTTCAGGAAAAACACATCCCTTGAATGATAGCTTTTCACAATTATCCGCCGTGTTTCTTTAAGTAACATCCAAAATCGATAAAATACATCTAACTTAAGGTCCAAACCGCTAATATCGGGCGTTTTATATTTAAGATTGGCTTATTGTTACCTCAACCGGAATGAGGCGACAAAGATGAAACGACTATTATTATTCTGCCTGGTAAATTTACTTTTGGGTCAGGGACTTTTTGAAAATGCTCAACAAGCGCCTTCAAACACGTACGAACTTAGCGGTAATATAAAGTCTTCTATACAAGTTGATGGCGATAATGATTCCCTGTACTTAAAAGGCCTCAACGCACAAGCGAACCTAAGAATAAAAGCTCAAAAAGAAAATATTGGATATGCGTTTGCGGATATACGGTTCTCAAGTTTCAATTATTCGGGTGAACAAGTTATGGATTTCATGCTCCGTGAGGCTTATGTTGATATCTCGTTTGGTGGGTTAAATACGCGACTTGGAAAGCAAATCTTACCTTGGGGACGAGCGGATATTTATAGATCCACTGATAATATTACGCCTCAGGATATGCAATATCCCTATATTGATCCCGATGATATGCGTATGGGAAATTTTCTGATCAATTCCTCTCTTCAAATTGGAAATGGTCTTAATATTCAGGGCATTTGGATCCCGGTTTACTCTCCAAACTTACTTCCGATCTCCGCATTCGATATGCCCAACGGTGTACAATATCGTGATATCACGCTACCGGATCGTGAATTTAAAAATAGCGGCGCTGCTATAAAGATGGATCTAAGAACATCTGAATTTGATGCCGCTTTTTCCTATCTGAATGCTTACTCGCTTCAACCCGGCTTTGCGTCGGAAATGCACATACTTTCATCCACGCTTGTTACATTTAATTTCTTTCCCCAAGCTTGGCGTCAGCAGGTGTTCGGCTTTGATGCCGCCGTTAATTATAATGCATGGAGTATTCGCTGTGAGGGATCCTACATGCTTCCGGAAAATGGAATAAGTGCATCTTATATTTCGAATCCTGAGAGCCAATGGACATTGGGTATCGACCGTTCATGGAAAGCACTAAGTGTTCTTTTTGAATATAATGGCAAATTTGTTTCAGATTATTATGAGCTTATTGAGCCCCTTGATCCGAGTTTAATAATGGATTATCAATTGGCTTTTTACAATCGGTTATTTTTCCGTCAAACAGAAGAGTATGTGCATAATATTTTTACCCGGATCGCTTTGAGTATGTTTCATAATACCTTCGAAATAGAGGTCCCTTTCAGCTATAATTTGAGCACGGATGAGTATCTTATTTCTACACACATACATTTAGATCTTGCGGATGCACTGCGATTATCGATGGGAATGAATATGTATCATGGTGATGAAGGAACGTTATTTAATTTATTAAAACCCTTATACAATGGATATTACTGTGAACTTAAACTTTCTTTTTAAATGGATGTCTTATGCGAATTGATCAATTTATTCTAAAGTATCGTCTTGCGATTATTATTGTTTTTCCAATTATAACTCTCCTTTTTGTTTTTGGCTTAACTCATTTGGAAATTGAGCCGAATATGAATGATATGATCCCAAAAACCATGCCGTCTCGTATGCAAACTAATCACATTGAGACGATCTTCGGTAGTAATAATCTTGTTATCATAGTACTTGAAACGGATGATATCCTTAATCCACTAACATTAAAACGAGTAAAAGACCTTACTCGTGCATTTCAGCGACTTGGTGATATTGAGCGAGTAACTTCTTTGTATACACTCAAACAAATTAAAAATGAAAACGGTTCTATGATCGTGGATCCTGCAGTACCGCGTATTCCCGCTTCGCAGGAGATACGCGAACAACTCCGTGAAAATCTTCGCAATAATACACTTGTAAATGGAACAGTCGTTTCTGAAGATTTTACAAAAACAGCTATTATATTAACGCCTCAAAAAAACACGAATGAAAATGAAGTGATACAGGAAATCGAAACAATCCTTCATGAGATTAATGGCAATGAAAAGATCTATAAAGGCGGATTACCGATTGTTAATACTACTATTATTAAGGATATCACTAAAGACATTGTTTATCTTTTACCCATTGGATTTCTTCTCATGATCGGGATGCTGTATTTTGCCTTTAGACAATTGCGAGGCATATTGCTACCATTGGGAACAGTGTTGATGGCAATTATTCTTTCATTTGGACTTATGCCTCTCTTAGGATGGAAAATTGCGATCGTCACGATCTTAATGCCGGTCATGTTGATCGCCATAGCGAATGATTACGGGATACACATGATCGCTAAATACAATGAATTGCTTGAGATCCATCCGGATTGGACAAAAAAAGAACTTGTCCAAAAAACATTCAACAGTTTAAAGCATCCGATTTTGATCACCGGCATAACTACAATCGCGGGTATGTTGGGGCTTCTCATGCATATTATTGTCCATGCCCGACAGTTGGGTGTTTTAACATCCATCGGAATCGTTTGGGCTATCGCTTTAAGTTTGTTATTTATTCCTGCTTTTTTAAGCTACCTGCCTAAAAAAACAGCAAAAAAGAAATTCCGAAACGGAAAACAACAAAAACGTTTTTTAGACCGACTATTGCCATCACTAAGTCATTTTATTATCACTCATCCCAAGAAGATCGTAATCGGATCATTTATCCTTTCACTTATTCTTTCTTTGGGAATGTTAAATTTAAAAATTGATGGAAATGTGGAAAATTTTTTCAAGGATAAACACAGTATTAAGGTAAGCAGTAAATTGATCAATGAACATTTTGGCGGGGCTCAAACATTATCCATTTTGTTTGAAGGTGATATTAAAGATCCGGTCCTGCTCAATCGTATGGAAAGCTATGAAAACATTCTGCTTAAAAATCCTGATATCGGCAAGGTGACCTCTGTTGTAGATGCAATTAAAGAAATATCAAAAGGTTTGTATGATACGAATGATCCTCTTTATGATCGCATCCCGGATACACGTAAAGCTGTTGCCCAGTATATGGAACTTTACTACATGAACGGTGATCCGGATGATTTTGAACAGTTAATCGATTTTAATTACGAAAAAGCACAAATGA
>CAYPTO010000111.1:0-5051 GCA_964413625.1 uncultured bacterium | reverse complement strand
CTTGCGCGTTTACAGTGAAGCACCCACAGCCGATGCAGCAAATGAATTGGGTGATAAATTCCTAAACGAAATAAAACAATTAATGGGGTAAAGAATGAACTTAGCAAAATACATCGATCATACCCTGCTTAAGCCACAAGCAACACATGCTGATCTTGAAAAACTGTGCAAAGAAGCCATTGATAACGGTTTTGCCGCTGTCTGCGTCAATCCATGTAATGTGGCATATTGTGCCGAGCTTCTTAAGGGAACAAAAGTGAAACTTGCATCCGTAATCGGTTTCCCTTTAGGAGCATCTATACCCTCGATCAAATCGGCGGAAACCTTAATGGCTATTGAAGAAGGTGCAGATGAAATAGATATGGTCATAAATATCGGAGCAATGAAAGATAATAATAAAGCTTTAGTCGAAGCCGATATCAAAGCGGTTGTTCAATCTGCCGAAGGTAATACCGTCAAAGTTATCATTGAGACCTGCTTGCTCACAGATGAAGAAAAGGTTGCAGCATGTGAACTTGCCAAGTCTGCCGGCGCCGATTTTGTCAAGACATCTACCGGTTTTTCCACAGGTGGAGCAACAATTGAAGATGTCAAACTGATGAAAGAAACCGTTGGTGATAAACTCGAGGTCAAGGCCTCGGGCGGGGTTCGTTCCTACAAAGATGCCATTGCGATGATCGATGCCGGAGCAACACGGATCGGGACCTCTTCAGGTGTAATGATCTTACAGGGAAAAATAGCTGAAAATGATTATTGATTTACTATTGGATTTCCTTCCTTCTTTCCATATATTCGCCAGTCAATCATGCAGCCGTGGCGGAATTGGCAGACGCACCAGATTTAGGATCTGGCGCCCTCAGGGTGTGGGAGTTCGAGTCTCCCCGGCTGTACTAACAAAAATGATAGCATGCTAATGAAACAACATACAATTTTAAGACACTTCGTTTTACTTTCAGTATCTTTGCTGATTTTATTTTCACTTTCATCTTGCAAGAAAAATAAAGAAGACATGATAACTGAAGATACGGCCATGGTGACAGAAAAAGTGTACAGCCCCAATATGGAGCGTTTGACATCAGCTGTTGAAGAAATCAAAAATGTGACAGGTGTTAACGAGCTTGATACTCTTATATTAATAGACGGGAATGACAATAAACTTTTCCTTGTTTCTGCGAAAAATGGGCTAAAGATCTTGAGTACTTATGTTATCTCGGCATCAAAATACGGGTATGGTGCCGAAAGAGGCAGTAACCAAACCCCTTGGGGTGTTCATGTCATCGATAGCAAATATGGTGACGGCGAACCAATGGGTATGTGCTTTTATGATCGTCGACCGACCGGAGAGATCGCTACGATCTTTAGCGATACGACCAACATCGAGATTGACCCGGTCACATCACGTATCATTTGGCTAAAAGGACTTGAGGAGATCAATCGCACATCATATTGGCGATTTGTTTATATTCACGGTACACATGAAGAAGGATTATTGGGAACACCTCAATCTAAAGGGTGTATCCGTATGAGCAACAAAGATGTTATTGAATTATTCGCGCTTGTTAACCCGGGCACTTATGTAAATATTATCCGCCCGATCACTGACGGAACCACGGAGGAAGAATGAAAAAAATATGTGTAGTTGGTACAGGGTATGTAGGATTGGTAACAGCAGCCGGTTTGGCTGACTTTGGTAATTCCGTTATTGGCGTTGATATTGATAAATCCAAGATAAAGATCCTGCAAGAAGGTGATATTCCTATTTATGAACCCGGTCTCCTCGAAGTCGTGCAGCGCAATGTTTGTGCAGGACGTTTGAGCTTTACAACCGATATTGACAAAGCTATTCAAAATTCAAAAGTTATTTTTTCCGCCGTTGGTACACCTCCGGGTGAAGGTGGAGAAGCAGATCTTCGTGCCGTTTGGACCGTAGCAAATTCATTTGCAAAAAATTTGAATGATTATAAGGTTTTTATCAATAAATCTACCGTTCCGGTTGGAACGGGTAAAAAGACATTGGATTTAATCAAAAAAGAATCAAGTGGAAAAGATTGCTATGATGTAGTTTCCAATCCGGAATTTCTTCGTGAGGGTTCTGCTGTAGGTGATTTTCTAAATCCCGATCGCGTTGTAGTCGGCTCTCGCAGTGAAAAAGCCCAGACGATCATGAAAGATGTTTATCATGCACTGATTATTCGCGGTGTTCCTTATGTTGAAACAAATATTGAAAGCGCTGAATTGATCAAATATGCTTCAAATGCATTTCTTGCCGTCAAAATCACTTTTATCAATGAAATAGCCAATTTATGCGATATCGTCGGCGGAGATGTAAGTGAAGTTGCAAAAGCTATGGGATTAGACGGCCGTATCTCACCGAAATTTCTGCATGCGGGACCGGGTTTCGGCGGCTCATGCTTTCCAAAAGACACAATGGCATTGGTCGAAATTTTCAAAGAATACGGTATAAAAAGTCGCATTGTTGAAGCCACGATAGAAGCAAATGAATTTCAAAAAGAAAGTGTTGTAAGTAAACTTAAATCCGTCATGCCGGAACTTAAAGGTAAAACCATTGCGATCCTTGGACTGGCATTCAAACCGGAAACTGATGATACCCGTTTCTCACCAACAAAAGTTGTCATTCCTCTATTGGAAAAAGAAGGCGCCCATGTTCAAGTCTATGATCCGGTAGCCGATGACGATTTCAAACGCGATTTTCCTGATCTAAATTACAAGAATAATGTTTATGATGCTATTGATGGTGCAGATGCCATGATACTCATGACCGAGTGGAATGAATTCCGTTCATTGGATCTCAAACGTGTTAAAGAACTACTAAAATCGCCGATTTTTATTGATACACGAAATATTTATGACCCCGGGAATATGAAAGATAAAGGATTTACCTTTGTATGTACTGGTCGTACTAAATGTGCGTATTGAAAAGTTGAAGAGTTGAAAAGTCGAAGAGTCGAAGAGTTGAAGAGTTGAAAAGTTGAAAAGTTGAAAAGTTGATTGTTAGCAGTTAATTGTTGAAAAATACAGCTGAGAAATAAATGCAAATTATAAAAACAAGTATCCCCGATGTGATTCACCTTCGTTCAAAGGTCTATAGCGATCTGCGTGGAGATTTCAGGGAAACATATCGGAATACCCGTTTCAAAGATGCAGGTATTGAATGTGATTTTGTTCAAGATAACATGGTTCATTCAATAAAGAATGTCTTTCGGGGACTGCATTTCCAAATACCTCCATATGGGCAAGCAAAACTAATCTCAATGATCTCAGGTGAAATATTGGATATTGTCGTGGATCTTCGCCGAAACTCCGATACATTTTTGAAACAAATTCAAATAAATTTATCTGCCAAAAATGAAGATCAGTTGTTTATACCATCGGGCTTTGCTCATGGCTACTATGTATTATCGAACGAGGCATGCATTTCATATAAAGTATCTGCACCTTATGCACCCAAACATCAGGGGGGTATCAGGTGGAATGACCAACAATTGGGATTAGGTAAAATAATAAAAAATCCACTATTATCAGATCAAGATAAAGTGCTTCCATCTCTAAATGAGGTATTAACTAAATACGAATTTTAGTATTGGAACATTTTTATTTTTTTAGTAATATTATAATTATAATTTAATACCGGAATAAAGGAGTACAAATGTCATTTCTGGAAAAATTAAAAACAAAAGAGACTCGATTTTGTGTAATTGGTTTGGGTTATGTTGGTCTTCCATTAGCGGTTGAAGTCGCAAAAGTCGGTATCAAAGTTACAGGTATTGAAATAGATCCTATTAAAGTTGAAAAGATCACTAAAGGTGAAAACTATATTGGTGATGTAAAGGATGATGAATTGAAAGCAGCTGTTAACAAAGGTCTTATCGTTGCAACAACTGACTTCTCTGTGATCAAAGACATGGACGTGGTCTCTATTTGTGTCCCAACCCCTTTGAATAAGCTTAAAGATCCCGATATGTCGTTTATTACATCTGCTTTGGTAGAAATTGAAAAATTTATGCATAAAGACTTGGTCGTTATTTTGGAATCAACCACCTACCCCGGTACTACTCGCGAATATATGCTTCCACTCCTGGAAAATTCCGGTTTAAAATGCGGTGAGGATTTCTTCCTGGCCTTTTCACCTGAACGCGTTGACCCGGGTAATACAACCTATCATACAAAGAACACCCCTAAAGTTTTGGGTGGCGTAACTGCCGCCTGTATGGAACACTCAAAAGCGATCTATGACCAAATATTTGATAAGATCGTTCCGGTCAGTTCTGCCGAAGCCGCAGAAATGGCGAAATTACTTGAAAACACATTCCGTATGATCAATATCGGATGGGTGAACGAACTTGCGATCATGTGTGATCGACTCGGCGTTGATGCATGGGAAGTTATTGACGCTGCGGCTACCAAACCTTTCGGTTTTATGAAATTTTATCCCGGTCCCGGTTTGGGTGGTCATTGTATTCCGATCGATCCTCATTACCTTAGTTGGAAAATGAAGACCTTGAATTATAAAACTAAATTTATTGATCTTGCAGCTGAAGTCAATACATCCATGCCGGAATATGTTGTTCATACGCTTATGGACGGTATGAATATGCACAGTAAAGCCATAAACGGCTCAACGATCATGGTTTTAGGTATGGCCTATAAGAACGATATCGATGATCTTCGCGAATCACCGGCTTTTGACGTTTATAATCTGCTTGAGGATCTGGGTGCAACCGTTTGTTATCATGACCCCTACTGCCCCAAATTCAAACGTAATGGAGGTATGGTTGAATCAGTTCCATTGACAGCAGAATTACTAAAAACTTTGGATGCCGTTGTGATCACAACAGCACATAAGAATATTGATTATCAGTTTATTGTTGATAACTCAAATCTCGTTATTGATAGCCGAAATGTTACAAAAGATTTGAACAACACCGAAGGTAAGGTCATGCGTATGGGCGGTGGCAGATCGTTGAATAATTAATTAAATAAATAATATTTATAACCCCCGTTCTTTGAGCGGGGTTTTTATTTTCATGAAA
>CAYPTO010000110.1:0-5057 GCA_964413625.1 uncultured bacterium | reverse complement strand
GATTTAGAAGTTTTAGAAATTATAGGGTTTCTATCCTTTTTTATCTCGGTGCTTTAGATGTGAATCCATAGGAATTCCCGAAGAGTCTTAAAAAAATTACATTCTTTGAGAACATGTATATATCTTGAATTAACGCTTAATTAATTTCATCCGGAATAGTAAAATAAAATGTTGACCCTTTTCCGGGTTCGCTATCTACCCATATCTTGCCATGATGCATATCAATGAATTCTTTGCAAATAATAAGGCCCAATCCGGTCCCTTTTTCTCCGGCGGTTCCATCGATCTGGAAATCATTCCCAATGTCAAATAATTTTTGTTGATCGATCTCATTGATCCCAATACCCGTGTCTGAAACTGAAACAAGAGTTTCAGAGTTTGATTTTGAGAAATTGATATGTATTTCATCATGGTGGCTTGAATATTTTATTGAATTTGAGATCAAATTTCGTAAAACTGTGTTGATCATATTAATATCGGCAATAACCGAAATGGGTTCAGAATCTATAATTATCTTAATTTCCTTACTTTCAGCATTTAAGACATAAATGTCTTTTGCTTTTTGGGCCAATTCATTAATGATAAAGGGTTCGGGAGTAAATTTGATCTTGTTTCTTTGAGTTTTTGACCATTCCAACAAATTATTCAAGAGGGCATAATTGTTGTTTGAAGATTTGTGGATGGCTTTTATGATCTTATCTCTTTCTTCAATATTCATATCTAGGTGTTTTTGTTTCAATATGTTTGATAAACCAAGAATACTGCTAAAAGGATTTTTTAGGTCATGAGCCAGAATGGAAAAGAACTTATCTCTTGTAGCAACGGCTTTTTCCGCAACTAATTTGGTTTCTTTTAATTTATGGTTGGATTTTACTTTTGCCCTGTAAAAATATATAAATATAATAATAATAAACAGGGCAAGGAATATCACAATATAAAGATATTTTTGGATTTGCTTCTGTCGATTGATGGTTAAATCTGTGATCAGTTTATCTTGCTCTAATTTGCTGATCTCTTTATCTTTATTTTCAATTTTAAACAGAGTTTCAAGTTGCAACATTTTTCGTGTAGTTTTTGCATTATATATTGAGTCTGCAATATTGATTTCATTTGATTTATATTCAAAAGCTTTTAAATAATTACCCAGTTTTTCATAAGCCTTTGCCATAAGCCTGTTTATCTCGATTTGGCTTTTCATCTGCTTGTTTTCGGTTGCATAATATTGACCGATTTTTAAACTGTCTAATGCTTGTTGATATAATTTATTATCAATTAATATTGCACCATAAGTGCTGTAAATGCCTGGAAATCCCATTTTATCATTGATCTCTTTTTTTATCGAAAGTGAAGAATCAAGTAGTGACATTGCCATCTTATAATTGTGTGATTTATATTCAATATTGGCTTTGTATTTCAGCGAATTTGAGATCCCATATTGTGAATTTCCCATTATATGATATTTGAGCGCTTCCTGATTATATTTTCTTGCCAAGGTTTCATTGTTCAGTTCAGTTTGGACAACTGAGAGTTGATCAAGACAGATCGCAACACCTGTCATAACGGAATCAATTGCAGCCATTTTACGGTAAATGGTCAGGGAATTTGAAAAAGCGTCCAGGGCTTCGTCATATAGACCTACTGTATTGTAAAGATTTCCGGTAGTGTAATCAATCCATGCAATACCTTCAGAATAATTTGCTTTAGAATAGTTTTCTCTTGATTTATAAATAAACTCCAATGATTTTTCATATGCTCCGCTAATTCTAAATAAATTGGAAAGTGAGGAATAAATGGCTCCTAAAATACGATAATTGTTGGATTTTAATGCAGAATTAAGGGACTTATTGTAATAATCGAGGGTTTGTTTATCATCTCCATAATAATAATAATAAATAGAACCAATGAAAAAATATAATTCACTTGATAGGCGATCATCATGATTGGCTTGAGAGAGTGCGAGAGACCGGAAGAAAATATCCAACGCATTCTGATAATCCATACTGTAATAATAGGAAAGTCCTATACAATATATTGCTTTAGCTTCCAGTGTGTTATTTTTATAGTTGGAAGTTAATTCGTCAAGGGCAAGTTCAGCAAAATATTTTGATTTATCCCCATCTATTCGTCGATAATGATATGATAATTCCACTTGTGCATTGATCTTTGCAATACCCTCACTTATCCTAATTTGATGTAATAGACTATCCTCCGTTCCGTTAGCTAATAAAAAAGTGGAGAATATCATTAATGTTAGAATAAAGAGAATATGTTTTGTAATTACTTTCATTTAAACTCTATTTTTCATAAATTCTTACTTAGAATTTAAGCTTCAAATATGACATTATCTAAAAATAATTGGTTAATTATTATTCTAGAAAATAACTGAATTTTAACAATGGGATACTTCGGTTATTGTTAAAATTAATGTTATTTTTGCCTGAAATAATACATTTGAGGGGATTTATAAAAAACTATCCCTCAAAGTGAAGGATGACTTATAAATTTATATTAATTGTAGGCAAAATAAACAAGATAACAATTGTTTTCTTCATTTCTTATCCTTCGATGTTTATTCGTGATTATTTATTTTTATAAACAAATTTAATAGGCACGCCTTTAAAATCATAATTTTTTCTAAAGACACTTTCGAGGTAGCGTTTGTAGTGATCCATGATCAGCGAAGGTTCGTTACAAAAGAGTGCTATTAGAGGAGGATTCTCTAGAACTTGAGTAACGTATTTGATTTTTATATATCTTCCCTTAACTGCGGGAGGAGGATTGCGGTCAATAACCTTAATGAAAAAATCATTTAATTGCGAGGTTGGGATACGTTGTTGCATACGTTCTTTTATGGCAAAAGCTTCATCCAGTAATTTGAACAAGCGTTGCTTATTAATCGCAGAAACGAACATAATTGGGATATTAGTCAATATGGGGAAGTGATAGAGCAGTTCTTTGGTGAATTCCGTTGCAGTATGAGTATCTTTTTCGATCAAATCCCACTTATTCATCGCAACGATCAATCCCTTACGCTGGTCGATGATCTCCTGAACAATTCGGACATCCTGAGAACAAAAGCCTTTATTAACATCAACCATTAAAATACAGACATGAGATTCCCTGATAGCACGTCGTGTACGAACGAAACTGTAAAACTCTATAGAATCCGAGATCTTGTTCTTTTTACGTAAACCCGCTGTATCAACTAGCATCACAGATTTACCCTGATAGTTCATCTCGCTGTTGATACTGTCACGTGTGGTACCGGCAATATCCGTTACGATATGACGGTTTTCCCCAAGAAATGTATTGGCAAGAGTAGATTTACCGGCATTCGGCATGCCAAGAATTGATATTTTAAGATCGTATTTTTTTGTCTCAGATTCCGGTTTGTCCGGTAGATTTTCAGTGATTATATCCAGCAAATCTCCTGAGGCGCGACCATTTAATGCAGATACTTCGATCGGCTCACCAAAACCTAGGGCATAAAAACTATGCAGATCCGCTTCATAGCGTTCGTCATCCACTTTATTGGCAACAAGAATAACCGGTTTTTTACTTCGGTGCAATAATTTTGAAATATAGTCATCAAATTGCGTGATACCGACCCTTACATCAACTATAAAAAGTATCAGGTTAGCCTCTTCCGTTGCGATCAGGGCTTGTTCACGAATACCTTCTTCAATGGTATCACGGGGATCCATCATGATACCCCCCGTATCAATAATAGTAAAATTCTTTCCACACCACTCAACTTCTGCATAGGTTCTATCTCGTGTTACACCTTCAGTTTCATGCACAATAGCTTTTCGCTCGCGCAGGAAGCGGTTGTAGAGAGTGGATTTACCAACATTTGGGCGGCCGACAATTGCAACGGTATTCATGGCGTTAATATAGTGTCAAAGGTTAGGAAATGAAAGTAAATTGTAGAGGCAAGACATTGCCTCGTCTCTACAATAATTACATTTAAAAATATGAGTAATATTAAATTATCAATTACTTATACAATAAATATTTTTCACGGATGCGGGTGAATTGTGCCAATTCTTGTTTATAGGTTTTGATGATCTCTTTGGCAGGATTATGGTCGGAGAACATCTCGAATGCATCACGATTACCCCATAATTTGCTCATCCAAACCGGTCTTGTAATTACAAATTTATCCGGATAAAGTTGATTCAGAACATCGATCAAATGAACACCGAATTCGACGGATTTGAAATTTACGGGATCCGTAACGGTTAAAGCGACACCGTGACAGAGAACTCCATTATATTTAGGTTTGTAATATGCGTCGGCAGGACAGGTCGGTGTGTATTCTACAGCTTCTATTTCCACGCCTTCAATATTTCTTTTTTTCAATTCCATAACAAGTTCTTTTGAATTTACATAAGGTGCGCCAACCCATTCAAAGGGTTTCTCTGACCCGCGGCCTTCCGAAAAATTTGTTGCCTCAAACAAGCAAGTTCCGGGATAAACCAATGCTTCATTTATATTACGGATATTGGGAGAGGGATTGATCCAGTTTTGTTTGGCGGCAGTATAGGGCTTTTCGGGATCCCAGCCCTTAAGTTTTACAATGTGCAGTTCCAGCTTATCGGCTTCTTTGATCCATCCATTATCTTTGATCATCATTGCCAGTTCGCCCACGGTCATACCATGCCGGATCGGAATGGGGTATCTTCCTACACCGGAATAAAGATTCTGCTCAATAATAGGACCTTCTGTCATACGACCGATAGGGTTTGGGCGGTCAAAAATATACACGGGAATATTATTTTCGGCTCCGGCTTCCATGATATAGCCCATTGTTGAGATGTAAGTGTAAAAACGTGCTCCGATATCCTGAATATCGAATACCAGAACATCCACATCTTTCAACAACTCGGGCGTAGGTTTTCTTATTTTTCCGTAAAGACTATAAATGGGGGCACCGGTCTTTTGATCCACATTATCATTTATATGCTCCCCGGCATCGGCAATGCCTCTAAAGCCATGTTCAGGAGCATAAATTGCCTGAATAGTGATTCCTGCATCGTTTATCAGATCTACAATAT
>CAYPTO010000109.1:0-5057 GCA_964413625.1 uncultured bacterium | reverse complement strand
AATAAAAAAAGTTAAAAAGAAAATTGAAGAAAGATATAAGATATAAGAGAAAAGATCTGCCAGCACACCGTAGCTAAATCTAAGGTGTAACATCTCGGAACCCCGAAACATCGCGACGACGCGTAATCAATTGACAATTTATTTCAGCTCACAGATTTCGCAGATCCACACAAATTAATTAAATAAGCCCAAGCTTGTCATGCTGAGCCCCGCCATGTAGATTCCTTACACTATAATTTACAACATTTCTTAGTACTAGGTAGTCTAATGGAAGCCCCGGTGCAGGGTAATGCATATGAGAGGCATAAAGGTGTGGTGATGACATCAATATTTATCTTTAATCTCTGTTTTCGCCGGAAGGTCGAAATATTATCGTTTATCATTTATTATTCATTCGCAGCTATTGGACAATAATTCATCATAAAAATATTATTATCAGAAATGAATACAGTACAAATAATTTTAATTTCTATCAAATATCAAAAGTGAGTTAAGTCTATGATATTACTTGATTCAGAGCGATAAAATGTTGTAAACTCCTTCTAGTAAGGGGAAGCAATTTAAAATGAAACAGATCACATTTATCACCACCGGTGGAACAATAGAAAAAACTTACAATGAGCATAACGGCGCTCTTTCAAATCAACATTCTATTTTATCCAAGATCCTGGCTACTTTACGTTTACCTGAGATGAATATAAATCAGCGTAATGTGATTTTTAAAGATTCTTTAGATATGACGGACAGTGATCGCGAGATTATCCTGGATATAACCCGTCAGGCTATGGCCGGGTCAGATGCTATCATCATTTTACATGGAACGGACACTCTGGAACAAACCGGCTGTTTGTTATATAATGAGATCAAAGATCCTAAATGTCCGATTATTTTTACCGGTGCTATGCGGCCTTACGAGTTCCGGGACAGTGATGCCGCACAAAATGTGACCGAAGCTCTATTTGCATCAACTATGATTGGTCCGGGTATTTATGTTGTCATGCATAACCATTTGCTAAGCTTTCCCGGAGTGAAAAAAGACCGGGATAAACTAACGTTTGTTCAAGAATAAAGATTAAAGTAAAAAAATAAAAGCAGAAGAAAAAGATAAGAAAAGAGAGATAAATACGTGTCATCCTTCAGTCCGTCGATAGACGGATCCCCGAAGGGAGATCTCTGTAAGAAGGTTAATAGATCGAAAAGATAAGATATAAGAGAAAAAAATATCTTTAACATATCTCATATCTCATATCTTATATCTTATATCTCAAAAAACCTTCCTCAATTTGCACCGAAGAAAAGTCTGTATATAAATAACTGTTTATTATTGAATTAGACCCTTTTTAAGGATCGACTAATTATACTTAAAATTTAAAAAGCACCTTGTAGAAATACTTTAATATTTAATATACCTATGATCAGTCTGCTTATACCCGGTGAACCTTTATCCCCGTCTGTCCCCACAAATCCGCTTTCGCGTTCTGTAGCGGTTTCCCATTTACTGTAATCATTGTTGTCATCGGCAGCCGTCCCAACGAATACCATTGAAGCTCCATTTGGATCAGGCCAGTTGGGGCCGCCATCATAGGCAATACTGTCAATGGTTATGGTACCATCTTTAATAATGATCTCGTCGGCAGCATTGTCGAGCCTAAATGAGCTGTACTGATAATCACATTCATAATTGCCGTTAGTCGATTGAAGTGAATTTATACCAAGCACAAGAGATTTCCCCGGCTGAATATAAAGATCCCCACCATTATTGATCGTGTGAGAATTGCTGCCATTATCGCTGATAGACCAACCATTGATATTAATGTTCGTCTTATCCGCATTATAAATCTCGAACCATTCCCCTTTAAGATCGGTAACATCTGAGGGGTTTTGTAAAATTTCGCTTATAATGATCTTAGGAGGATTGGCAGTAGTAAGGGATTGAGACGGCACACTACCATCCGTTTTATATTTAATATTTGAACCGGAGTTACCATAGGGCCAGATCTTAAAATAATAATCTTGTTCGGGTAACATATTTGTCCATGTGCTGGCTTGAACTCCATGAGAGATGTTCATCGCACCTTCTCCATCTGAAAGATCTGTGACATTGCTAACAGGAACTCCATCCGTGGGATCTCCGATTGCAGAGAGTGAACTTGTGCTAACCTTTATCAGAAAGCCATTTGCACTATTCGAACCATCATTATCATTCCATGTTAACGTGAGACTTTTATAGGTTGAAGTTCCGGTAAACGAGGAAACATGATTGCTTGGTTCAACATTGTCGGTGATGCCTCTTATTCCCACACCTGTTGAATATTCAGTACTATTGTCAAATGACCAGATCTTATAGTAATAGTCAGTGTTTGGATCCAGTCCCGTGTGATCGAAACTCGTTCCGCTTCCACTATAGATGACGGTGCCCCCGCAAGCAGAAGATGATACTGAATATGTGCTACCATTTAAAGGATCAGAAAATGTGCTATCGGTATCATAAACAATTAGGACATTATCATCATTGGCATTTTTGTCCCAAGATAGATCTATCTGTGATTCCGAATTTGTTGTAGCTGAAAGCGAGCTGGGATTTTCAACAATTTCAACTCCACTTAATTGAACATTGTCAATGGCAATATCTTCTTGGGCTCCACCGAGATTGAATGTGATTTTTATATCAAGAGAAGAACCGGTTCCGGGAATTGAAGCGGTAAATTTAGTGAATGTATTGGTTATTGCCGTTCCATTGCCGGTTCCATCAAAGTTCGTATCGATTTTGGGCTCAGTATTTCGACCACCACTTCCTTCTACATGGATAAGATTTGTAAATATTCCTGAATTATCAATATCGTAATCAATATGTAAATAGTCAGGATCATCCCAGTCCTGTTGGCTGCCATCATCATCTTCGGCAATGTAAATGCTGAATTCTAAATTTCCTTGACTTGAGATATCGATACCATCAATTGTAATACTTGCCGGTATCGAAGCGCCATCACCATCAATATCTTGGGCTGTAAAGTAATATGATCCCTGAATATTATTAAATTCCACATTGCTATTGATATCATCGCCATTTGTCCTAAGGAAGTAATCACTTGTGCCGTCAGTAAATTCCGCAATACTTGTTGAATAGCCACCACTGTTCTCAAAATTCAAATTTATAAGATAGGATGCTACGACGGTCGTAGACCGTATTGCGCTTGGGACCGTTCCGTTTGTCTTATAATCTATATCGCTTGATGTATTGCTGTAGGGCCATATCTTGAAGTAATAAGTACTTTCGGGGTCCAGTCCGGTAAATGTATAGCTTTCGCTTTCATGATCGATATTCATAATAGCAGATCCATCGGACAAGTTACTGTCATCGAATTCCGGGGAGCCATCCGTAGGGGCAGAGATTGAGCTCAGGGAAGTTGAACTAGCTTTGATAATAAAACCATCTGCTGTTGCGCTGCCATCGTTATCATTCCAATTAAGGGTAATACTGGTATCGGTGGATGTGGATGTAAAACTTGAAGCGTGATTTGTAGGTTCAGCTTTCAGTGTCGTCGCATCATCTGTAACACCGGACGAATAATTATCGGATCCGTCCATGGACCATACTTTATAATAATAGTGAGTGCCGCTACTTAAACTGGTGTGGTTATAAGATGTTGCTGAACCGTTAAAAATAACCGTTCCGCCACAGGCAGAAGAAGACACCGAGTAAGAAGTTCCATTGCTTGGATCGGTAAAGGATCCGTCACTGTCAAATACGACCATGACATCGTCTGTGTCGCCATTTTGCGTCCAGGATAAATTGATCTGCAATGCTGAAGCGGTTGTCGCGGAAAAAAAGGTGGGGTCGTCAACAGTGGTAGGTGCGTTTGTTGTCGCATCATCTGTAACACCGGACGAATAATTATCGGAAGCATCCACGGACCATGCTTTGTAATAATAGTGGGTACTGGCGGACAAACTTGTATGACTATAGGATTCCGCGCTTCCTTGATAAATGACCGTTCCACCAAGAGCAGAGCCGGAATAAGACGTTCCATCAACCGGATCGGTAAAGGATCCGTCGGAATCAAAAACTACTATAACATCATCATCGGCAGCGTTCTTTGTCCAGCTTAGATTTATTTGACTGGTCGAAGATGCACCAGCCGTAAATGAGGTAGGGGTATTGACCGTATAAGAAGCTGTTCCGGTTACCAGAACATTGTCGAATCTTAAATATTCCGTACTGCCATTATTATCTGCTTCAACATAGACAGTCAGACTGGACCCACTTAATCCATCAACAGAGAAACTTTGAGCAGAGAAATCATCATATATATGGCCAAATTGAGTGATGGAACCACTATCGATCTTATAAGAAGCTTTGATAAAATCTTTATTTTCATGTGATCCGCTTTCCGAAATATCTATTGAGATTGTAACATTGGTATAACCTGAAATATCTATAAACTCTGAAGTCCAGACGGCGCCTTCACCGCCACCGTTTGTCTGTTGTGTTCCATCGACATCTCTGGCCTCAAATAAATTATTGATGACTTTAAACCAATCATTATTATTTGCCAATGTACAATTATCAACATTTACGGACCATTTTCCACTACCGGGAGAGGTAATCGTTGAGCCATAAGCGCCTTTTCCCTGATCGGCGGATGTATTAAAATCTTCCGACCATACCGTTTCGGCCAAAGCCATACCGCTAAGCAAGAATAGTGCTAATAAAATTCGCAATGCCACGATTTTATGTCTTATTATCAAATATATAAGTCCTCTTATCGTTCTACAACCTAACAATATACATTATTGGATGTACGAATGCAATATTTAAGATAAGGTAATGAAATAGTTAACATCTAGTTAAGAATATATGTGTTGATCGATCGGTAATATTTTGGAGTGATAAAATTGTTTAGACCTCGGATCCAGTCTACGCCCCGAAGTGTCGGCGCTACGCCCGGCAAGCAAGCTCGGGACGACATTTCTTATTGGTGTCTGGAGTTCTTATATTTTTGTGGACACGCAGTTAAGCCCTAAATTAGAAAGAAGTAAAAGAAAGGAAGGATTAT
>CAYPTO010000108.1:0-5096 GCA_964413625.1 uncultured bacterium | reverse complement strand
TGCGGTGGCGGCGGTATTCCGGTTATCAAAGATGATAACGGTGATTACAAAGGTATATCGGCCGTGATCGATAAAGATTTCTCCGCAGCCATGCTGGCCGATCTTGTGGAAGCCCATTACTTGTTTATCTTAACTGCTGTTGAACATGTATCATTGTACTATGGGACAAAAAAAGAAAAACCCATCAAAGAGATGTCCGCCAAACTGGCTAGAAAGTATATCAAAGCGGGGCAATTTGCCGAAGGATCCATGCTTCCCAAGATCGAAGCCGCTCTAATGTTCGTTGAATCCGCACCGGGCAGAAAATCGGTGATCACATCTCTTGAAAAGGCACATTTGGCAATGAGTGGTGATGTGGGAACGGTGATCTACAGTTGACATAATAACTATGAACTATAAACGATAAACTATAAATTCTTTTTAGCTGTGATAATGGACGATCTAAGAATCTTTAATAATTCTTGTGTGTCAACTTCTATGCTATTGAATTGACTATCTTTAAGGTATTTTGATTGTGCTAATAGATTTAACCAAAAAATGCTTTCCGCGCATTCTTTTTGTGCAATACCGAGTTTATGAATAAAATCTTTTTTACTTTCAGCATTTTGAGCCTCAGTAATTAACGCCCCAATGGCTGTTCCACTCCTTAAAAGTTGTTTACTCATGACATATTCTTTTTTTGTCATTAATAAGAAATTTGTAAAGATTTACAATTCTCATAGCATAACTGAAGCTTTTATTGGCAAGAATATTTTTCTTTGAGTTCGGCAGATAGGTCATCATTCGTCTCCCTGTTTTGTGAAAATTACAAAAAGGGAGATTATTATAAAATAAGAAAGAAATACTTGTGACCCATATCACATTTTAGAATATTCGTTTATAGTTCATCATTTATAGTTCATCATTTATAGTTTATCGTTTATAGTTTATCGTTCTATTCGTAGCCAAATTCTTTAAAATAGAAATCAAGTTCTTTACGAACCCGTACTTTCTGTTCGGGTGATAATTCTTTGAAGACGTTCTTTTTGTATCCTTTAACTTCTTCGAGATGCTTATTTATCGCCGGTTCAACTTGCTTGAATTCCGGGAGACTTAATTCCTCATATATCTTTTTAACGGTTTCATAGGGTTTATCCGAAAGATCTTGATAAGGGACTTCGATCAGATTGCCTTCCGGTATCAAATGACGGTCATCCAAATATTTTTGCAGCATCTCGCGTGACATATACATGACAAGATCTTCGATTTCTTTATCCGACACATCATGAAAGAATTGTGTTCGGACAACTCTGTCAAACATATGAAGTGTTGATAAGAAAACCGTATAAGGATCCCGATGTAAAAACACAAACTTTGCATGAGGGAAAAGTTCGAGCAATTCTTTGACCCGTCCGGTATTATGAGGGTTTTTTAGAAGTAATTGTTTTTTGTGGTTATATAAAGAGATATTGCGCAATAAATAAATATAATCACGTTGCCATAAGCGTTTTTCCCGGACGGAAATACCTTTGAATACATTGTACTTATCAAAATACATACGATTTCGGGGGAAAAAGAAGGTGTTCATTCCCGTTCGTGTAGAGATCATGCTAAAAGGTTGTTCTTCTTCAGCCGGATAAGAGGGAGACACTTTTACATTATCTTGAGAGCGTTCTGTTGGGAACAGTGGTTTTGATAGAGCTCGAACTACCCGCTTGCTTAATAAAGCAACTGTAAAAACAAAAGTTTGATAATTGCTTAAGTACCCGTAATGCTTATCAAGATGAAGCAAATTATGAAGAAAAGTAGTCCCGGTTCGCCAATGTCCCAAAATAAATAAAGGCGGCTCATCTTCAAAATTGATACGCTTGAGTTTTCCGCGATTCAGGTTGTTCTGTAAAAGTTGTAATGGCCGGGATAAATAGTTCATAAAGACAATACGACGTGCCATTGGCCGATAGATTTTATCAATGGTATTCTCTCGCTTTAACTTTCTCCAGACATCCGGACGAGCCAAATACAATTGATGCTGAGCAATGGTATAACGTTTCTTGGGATTTTTGTTGTCGTTTTGAATAATATCCATAAAATCTTATTTGCTTTGTATCAATTCAATGATAGTTTCGATATTTTTATTCTCAAGGTCAAGTATTACATCCGGATTTTCCGGGATTTCATACGGGGCATCAACACCTGCAAGATTCTGTAATTTTCCATCTTCTGCCAGTTTATAGAGATCCGGCCTATTCGCGCGACTTGATTCAAGATCGCTTGACATATAGACCAGTCGGAAACGATCTTCTCCAATGATCTCCATAATCTGTTTCCGAGTGGCGGCACGGGGAGAAATAAAGGTACAGATCGTAATAATCCCTTGTTCGTTCAGCAAGCGACAGACTTCGGCCACACGTCGTAAATGCTCCGCTCGGTCAGCTGAGGAAAAATCCAATTCTTTCGAAAGTCCCGATCGCACATTATGGCCATCCAGAAGAACAGCCACATGCCCCAGGTCAAACAAGCGTTTTTCCAACATATAGGCAATATCCGTTTTACCGCTGCCGTGAAGGCCGGTAATCCAAATGGTCTGACCTTTTTGTTGATATTTTTCTTCGCGTTCTTTTGCAGTGACAAGACTTTGTCCCTCAGCGATCTTTTTTCTATCTGCGTCACCTATACGATTAGGTAAATCTTCAGAACTAACTCTATCAATAATCATACCTACGGCAGAGGTATTGTGTGTAACGGGATCAATCAAAATAAAAGAGCCGGTTTCGCGATTACGTTCATAGGCGTCAAAGAATAGAGGTTTGCTGGTTGTTACAACAACCCGCCCGATCTCATTGAGTTTGAATTGTCTGGCTTTGCTACGGTGCATTGTGTTAACATCAATCTTGTAGCGAATATCGTCGATACGCGCTTTGGTCATATTTGTTGTTTGCTTGATGATGAAATTTGTTTTCGAATCCATCTTTTTTTCGTCCATCCATACCAGCATAGCTTCAAAATGACGTTCTATCCGGGGCTGATTATTCGGATGTACCAACATATCTCCCCGTGAGATATCGATCTCATCTTTGAGTGTCACCGTTACGCTTTGCGGCGGAAAGGCATAATCAAGATCACCATCATAGGTCACGATCTTTTTTATCTTGCTGGTTTTGCGTGAGGGCAGAACCATAACCTCATCGCCTTTGCGAAGAATTCCGCTCGCAACTTTGGTGGAAAAACCCCGAAAATTATGTTCCGGACGAAGTACGTACTGAATAGGATAACGCATATCTACAAAATTTCTATCTGATGAAACATGAATGGTTTCGAGCAACTCCAGAATAGGCTGACCTTTGTACCAGGGCATATTCTCGGAAGGATTGACGACATTATCTCCATTGAGGGCACTCATGGGAATAAAATGTACATCCGGAATATTCAGGCGTGTCAGAAAGCTCTTGTATTTTTTGCAAATATCATCGAATACTTCTTTTTTATAATCGACCAGATCCATTTTATTGACAGCCAGTACCACATGTTTAATGCCAAGTAATGAGATCAAAAATGTATGGCGTTTTGTCTGAGTAATAACACCGTGTTCGGCATCTACTAAAATAATCGCAAGATTCGCGGTTGACGCACCGGTGACCATATTGCGTGTATATTGTTCATGGCCCGGTGTATCGGCAATAATGAATTTTCTTTTATTCGTAGAAAAATAGCGGTAGGCAACATCAATGGTTATGCCCTGTTCGCGCTCTGCTTTTAATCCGTCAAGAAGCAACGCGTAATCAATTTTTTCACCCGCATGTCCAACTCGCTTGCTATCGCGTTCTAAAGCAGACAATTGGTCATCATAAAGTCGTTTACTGTCGAAAAGCAAACGCCCAATAAGAGTAGATTTTCCATCATCGACCGAACCTGCGGTCAAGAGTCTTAAAAGATCTTTTTCTTCATCCAGCGCGAGAAATTCTTCTATGCTTAATTTATTCGTTTTGTCTTCCATGGTGTCCTTGTAATCGTTTAATATTCGGAACAGGCATGCCTGTTCCTTACACGTTAGGCTTTACGAGTTACGTATCACGTTAGAAATAGCCTTCCCGTTTCTTTTGTTCCATACTGCCTTCCTGATCAAAATCAATAACGCGGGTCGTTCGTTCCGATTCGGTCGTTGTCATCATTTCTTCTACGATCTTTTCAATGGTGTCCGCTTCCGATTCTACGGCTCCAGTTAGGGGATAGCAGCCCAAGGTCCTGAAACGAACCATTTTCAATTCCGCTTTATCGCGCAATTCCTTTGGCATACGTTCATCGTCTACAAGGATCAGGGCGTTGTTATATTTTACTACAGGTCGTTCTTTAGCGTAGTAAAGCGGAACAATGGGAATATTTTCCAGACGGATATATTGCCAGACATCCAGTTCGGTCCAGTTGGATATTGGGAAAACACGAATGGACTCCCCTTTCATGACACGCGTATTATAAATGCTCCACAATTCGGGTCGCTGATTTTTGGGATCCCATTGATGAAAACTATCTCTAAATGAAAAAATGCGTTCTTTAGCGCGGGATTTTTCTTCATCGCGGCGGGCACCACCAAAAGCAGCATCAAAACCATGCATCTCAAGTCCTTGCAATAAAGCCTGTGTCTTCATGATGTCGGTGTGAACTTTCGAGCCGTGGGAAAAGGGACCGACTCCGGTTTCAAAACCTTCCTTATTGTAATGAACAATAAGATTCCATCCCTTTTCCTTGGCATAATTATCCCGAAATTCGATCATTTCCTTAAATTTCCATTTGGAATCGATATGCATAAGGGGAAAAGGGACCTTACCCGGATAAAATGCTTTTTCAGCCAAACGGACCATGCATGAAGAATCTTTCCCAATGGAATAAAGCATGACCGGATTTTCAAACTCGGCCGCTACCTCACGGATAATATGAATGGCTTCGGCTTCCAGTTCTTTTAAATGTGACAGTGAATAATTTTCTTTCTTCATTTCTTCTCAATAATATGGTTATCTATTAAATAATCGATCACGATCTTTGTTGATTCTTCCGGACTTTGTACGCTCGTGTTTACGCTAATCTCGGGACATTCCGGTGCTTCGTAGGGAGAAGATATTCCG
>CAYPTO010000107.1:0-5107 GCA_964413625.1 uncultured bacterium | reverse complement strand
TTCGCCCACCCTTCTTTACGGGTAAAAATTTTAAGATATTTTGGGGGTGGCCGTCTATTGTGATTGCGGTCCTAGCGATTGGGACAGCCTTTTTCGGTTATAAAAATGTTAAAACCGATTTTAATCAGCTTTCTTTATTTAAAAATTCAACCGATGTTGCCAAAAGTGCAGAAGCTATTACTGAAGTATACGGCGGAAGCTTGCCCTTATATATTTTTGTAAAAGATAACAATGATATTCTTGACTTCGGGCTTAAAGAAAATATTTCAATTATGACTGACAGTTTGCGTCAATTTGGTGGTGTAATATCACCTTATGAGATCATTGATGGGATTATGGACCAACCCGGTATGCGCATGATGCGTTATTTTTCTCCGGAACGGGCCATCCTATCCGATTTCCTTAATCAAAATAATATGCCGTTAAAACATATGATCGATCTTGACAAGCAAGCCATTAAAATTACGGTTCTCCCCGGAAACATTTCAACAACATCATTGGCTCAACTCCAGGATATTGTAAAAAGCATGCCTTATGAAAATACTCAAATTGATATAACGGGAATGTCCTACATCATGGAAGATCTGAATCAGGAAATGGTAAAAAATCTAATAGATACTGTGATCGTATCTATTATTGTCATGTTCATTTTACTATTGATCACCTTCGGCAAACTTCGCCCCTCAATTTTTTCTTTGATACCCGTTGTAATAACTTCTTGGTTTCTATACGGATTCCTGGGAATAACGGGAATATCTCTTACAGTGATCTCGGCATTGATTTTCAGTATTACAATGGGGATCAATGTGGATTATGCCATTCACTTAACCTCAATTTCGCTGGATCTTAAATCTGTAGAAAAAGGATTTGATTATGCGGCAAGGCCCATTATATCAAATGCTATTGGTTTAGCCATCGGTATGAGCGTTCTATTTTTTACACCTCTTGTGGTTCATAGAGACATTGCTGTTATGATGTGGGTTTCAATGGTTATGTCCATGTTCCTGAGTTTAACATTGCTGCCCACTATTTTACGCTGGTATTTTCAAAATAAAGCAAAAAAAGCTGTAAATAATGAATAAAAAACAAAAAATAGTTTTATTGATCATTTGTGCGGTGCTTTTCGTGGCTTTGATCGGTCTGGATATGTGGAGCAAAAATTGGATACGGACAAATTTGCCCATGGATGATTATTACTCTTGGCAAGATATTAGTGTGGTGGGAAACTGGTTGAGTTTTACCCATGCCGAAAATACCGGTGTAGCTTTTAGTTTGCCTATTCCGGCCCTGAAATTTATTTCAATCTTTGCCTTATTGTTTATTTTGTATTTCTTCTATCGCATCCTTAAAGAACATCCCAATAGTAAGCTCAACTACATTGCTTTCACCATTATTTATGCCGGCGCGATCGGTAATTTCATAGATCGTTTTTGGCGAGGGCAGGTAACCGATTTTATTAAGGTCGATTTTGGATTCTGGCCATTTAATCCATTTGCCATCTTTAATGTGGCAGATTCCTGTATTACTGTGGGGGTGGGGTTGTACCTGATTTTTACTCTAATTGAAGAAATTAAACAAAAGCGTTTGATCTCTGCAGAAAAGACAGATAAAGCGCAATGAATAATTCACTTTTTACAGAAACCGATGGGTTTGATACCTATTGTATTGCGGTGCGCGCGGCCCAAAGACCAACGCGTATCGATACATTTATCAGTGAATCCATAAAAGATATTTCACGCACCAAAGTTAAAGAACTGATCGATCGTGGGTTGATTACTGTTAATAAGCAAACGACAAAAAAAGCATCTTATCAAATTGCACCTAAAGATATGATCACCGTTCGTATCCCGCGATATGTTCCTCTTGCAGTTGAGCCTGAAAATATTCCTCTTGATGTGATCTATGAAGATGATGATTTAATCGTGATCAATAAGTCTCCAGGACTGGTTGTACACCCTGCTGTTGGAAATCGTACCGGCACTTTGGTCAACGCTCTGGCCCACCGATGTACTACCCTTTCGAATATCGGCGGCGAATATCGACCCGGCATCGTACATCGCTTGGATAAAGATACTTCAGGTGCAATTATTGCGGCTAAAAATAATAATGCCCATAATCGCATGGCTCGGAAATTCGAGTATCGTCAGATAGAAAAATTCTATACCGCTTTGGTGTGGGGCGTGTTTAAAGAGCCAAGCGGCACAACCACAAAATATATCGGGCGCCATAAAAACAACAGACAGAGATATGCCGCTTACGATGATCAACGCTTTGGGAAATATGCAGAAACTCGATGGGAAGTTTTAGAATCCTTTGAATTTGTTTCTCTTGTCAAGGTGCAGATCCTGACAGGAAGAACACACCAGATTCGAGTGCATCTTTCCGATCTTGGACATCCCGTGATCGGTGACGAGATGTACGGTGGTAAAACACAAAAACTCGCCGGGCTCTCCCCCCGCCACCGAAAGATCGCAATTCATTTATTGGATATGATCGACCGCCAAGCTTTACATTGTTCCGAAATGCGTTTTGATCACCCGATCACAGGGGAACCTATGCGTATTATTGCGCCCCTCCCCAAAGATATGGGCCGTTTAGTGGAACATTTACGCGAAAACGTGAGTGTCATATAATATAGTATTTTCCTCAATGGAGGCATCATGACATTTTTAAACGCTATAAATGATTTCCTTTCGTATATGAATTCAGTACGATCTTATTCAAACAATACAATTGATGCTTATCGTCGTGATCTGGAACAATTTTATGCTTTTTCTTGCGAGTATTTCAACAAAGAGGAAGTTACACTTCCTGATATTGATAAAGTAACACTTCGACATTTTTTGGGTATGCTTACCGAGGCAAAATATAAGGCCAAATCAGCAGCCCGAAAACTTGCTGCTTTAAAATCATTCTTTAAACACTGCCTAAAAAGAGGATGGATAGAAAAAAATCCTGCCTATTTCATTAAATCCCCTAAAATACCACGCACTCTTCCAACCGTATTAAGCAAAGAACAAACAAGAAGACTCTTTCTGGGCATGGATGCTCATGATTTTGTTAGCGCTCGTGATACGGCCATATTAGAGCTTTTTTACGCATCGGGTATTCGATTAAGCGAGTTAGTCAATCTGCGTCTGCGAGATATTCAGTTTCGAAATAAATTGATCTCTGTAGTAGGAAAAGGAAACAAACAACGTATCCTTCCTTTAGGGGAAATGAGTCAGAAAGCTCTTAAAATTTATTTGCATTATTATGAACAAGAATTTGAAAAGCCGAGAAATGATGATCCTCTTTTCGTATCTCGTCTCGGTAAAAAGATCTCTGTGCGCAATGTGCGTCTCCGTGTGGAAAAATATCTCAAAGAGGTTTCCGATGGGGCAAAAAAAAACTCTCCCCATGTTTTAAGACACAGTTTTGCCACTCATCTTTTAGATGAAGGTGCCGATCTTGAATCGGTACGTATGATGTTGGGACATGAAAGTTTGTCCACAACACAGATCTATACACACATAAAAATGGAACGTTTGAAAGAAGTATATACTAAAGCACATCCACGTGCCGATAAAAAGGAAAAGCCGGAATAATTTTTTTTCGTTTTAAAATATTATTGTTGTATATTTTAGTATGACCAATTCATAAAATCAAATAAAGGAGTAGGCTATGAAAATTTCGATTACAGCAAGACATTTTAGTATCTCCGAAGAAACACGCGCTTATGTTGACAATGAGATCAAAAAGATATTAAAGATCTTTGATCGCATCATTTCTGCAAACATTATTCTTGAAAAAATTAAGGATTATGAATATGAAACAGAGATCATTGTTCAAGCGCCCATTAAAACGCTGACCATTCATGAAAAAGATGAGGATTTGATCAAATCAGTTGATCTTGCTGTTGGAAAAATGATACGCCAACTCAAAAAATATAAGGGGCAATTCAAAACAAAACATGAAAAATTTAACGACGATCAATGATCTCATTCGTGAGACAGAAAGCAAGTTACTGTTAAGTCAGATAAATTCCGAAGTTGGTGGCAATGCTGAGATTACTTCACCTTCTGTGAATATTCCCGGATTGGAATTAACGGGTTTTTGGGAAGATTTTTCCAATCATAAACTGCAGGTGTTCTCAAAAAAAGAAATGCAGTTTATTTCCACACTTTCACCTGCAGCCATGCAAAGTCTCTTTAAAAAAATGTTCGCTTTTAAGGTCCCCGGACTCATTTTTGTAAACACCAAACAAATACCTCCTATTATTATTGAACTGGCAAATGAAAATAAAATTGCTTTGCTGAAAACTGATATTAATATCATGCAGTTTTTACAGGATATTGGGACGTATTTATATACTAAATTCGCTCCAACGACCATGGTCCATGGTGGCTTGGTTGATCTTTATGGTGTCGGTATTCTTCTTACCGGTAAAAGCGGTATCGGCAAAAGTGAAATTGCTCTGGATATTGTTGAACGCGGACATCGACTTGTGGCCGATGATGTGGTCAGTATTCAAAAAACCGGTAGAAATGTTCTGATAGGCAAATCTGAAGAATTACTGCAAGATACCATTGAAGTCAGAGGCTTGGGAATTGTCAATATTAGGAAGGTCTTTGGTGCTCGAGCGGTCCGTGTCCAAAAACGTGTGGAAATAATGATCGAGCTATTACGTTGGGATTCCGAGGAAAATTACGAGCGTTTTGGACTCAATGAAGATTTCACCAATATTCTTGGTGTTGATATTCCACACATTCGGCTCCCTATCAACCCGGGTAAAACGATATCAGTTATTGTTGAGACAATCGCCCTAACCTATCTTCTGAAGCTTTATGGTGAAGATCCGGCTAAAGAAATGCAGGAAAAGCTGTTAAAACAGCTGAAAGAAAAATCAGTAAACATTAACGAAGATATTATTGCGGATGACATGGAATAAGACGTGAGGCCCTGCTTCGCCAAGGCTACCAGTCTTCTTCGGGGCTCCGGCATGACAACGTGAGACGTAAATATGCAAAGCCCTCAACAAGTTGAGGGCTTTGCGATTATATTCAAAAAAAAGGCTTAATGGTAAAAAATGAGGCTATTTTGATAAAAAATGGTCTGTTAATTTGAT